>CAMDNC010000266.1 GCA_945902755.1 Flavipsychrobacter stenotrophus | reverse complement strand
TTAGATAATACACTATTGAAACTGCAACTACAAACTATTGAAGTGCAAATTGAAGGCTTGGAGGCTGATTTAAATCGATATACAATTTTGGCTAAAGCCGATGCCATACAAGGTGTTCAGTTAGAGAAAACAGAATTAGGGTTAAGATCTGCAAAAGTGCAAAGAGCCACATTGCTTGAACAAATAAACAAAACCACTGTTAAAGCACCTTTTGCCGGTGTAGTTACTGCAAAATTAAGTGAAGAGGGAGCATTCGCTGCTCCCGGGGTTCCATTACTCCAAATAACGGACATCAAAATCTTAAAATTCACAGTAAACGTTCCCGAAAATGAGTTGAGCAAATTCAAAATAAACCAAAGCTATTCTCTAATAGTAGACGCTTATTCTGATATCCTGTTAACCGGAAAGGCAACCATGATAGGCAGTAAAGCAAATATGGGTAATAGCTTTCAAATTCAGTTTACGGTAAATAATACACCAGATTTGAAAATAAAATCAGGGATGTTTGGTAAAGTGAATTTGAAAAATACAACCCAGGAAAAGGGCATAATTATCCCTGCATCAGCAATAGTAGGATCGGCAGATCAACCACAAATCTATTTGATTAAAAACGGCAAGTCTATATTGTATAGTATCACTATTTCGAAAAGGATACAGAATAAAGTAGTTGTATTAAGCGGACTAAATGAAGGTGATGTAATTGTCACAGATGGATTTATAAATCTTTTTAACGGTGCAAGTGTATCAGTTAAATAAAATCAAAGCAAAAAATGAATATTACAGAAATTTCAATTAAACGTCCGTCGCTGATAATAGTTCTGTTCAGCGTATTTACTTTGTTGGGTTTTATAGGGTATAAAAATCTGAGTTACGAATTAATGCCTGACTTTAATCAACCAGTAGTGGTAATTAAAACAGTATATCCAGGTGCCGAACCCAATGAAGTAGAAACATCAGTTTCACGAAAAATAGAAGATGCATTATCCAACTTGGAAGGGGTTGATTACCTGGTAACAAAATCACTACCTAATGCATCTATCATCATTGCAAATCTGAAATACGGCACGGATTTAGATAAAACAATGCAAGATGCCCAACGCTACATTGATAATATTCGCAAAGATTTACCACAGGACATTTTAAGCCCTGTGATGAGTAAAGTTTCCCCAAATGATTTGCCGATAATGTCTATAAGTGCAACAAGTAATTTGTCTGCCACAGAGTTTTATCAAAAATTAAAAGATGATTATCTGCCACAAATCCAACAAATAAAGGGCGTTGCGGAGATCACAATATTAGGAGGAGAAGAAAGAGAAGTTCAAGTGAAAATAAATCAGGACAAACTGAAAATGTACAAAATTTCCATGGTTCAGGTTGTTGAAGCCATTAATCGATCAGGCATAGATTTACCTGCCGGCAAAGTACAAACTGAAAATGAAAACAATTCAGTTCGTTTAACTGGGAAATTCAAATCATTAGACGACATTAAAAATGTTCAGGTCGGAATGCCTGTTTTAGGCAGTCCAGTTTATGTGAAAGATGTAGCAGAGGTTATTGATGGCATAAAAGAAACAACTTCTATTAGTCGCTATAATGGCAAAAACGGCATTGGTTTAATGCTGAAAAAACAAGGTGATGCTAATGCCGTTGATGTTTCAAAATTAGTTAGAGAAAGATTTAAATACATCGAACAGCAAAATTCTATATCTGGTGTGAAATTTATAATAGCAGACGATAGCACAGACAACACCATTGCTGCAGTAGATTCTGTCGTATTTGATTTGATATTAGCAGTTTTATTGGTTTCATTGGTAATGCTTTTATTTCTAAGAAGTTTCAGAAATTCTTTAATTGTAATTGTAGCCATCCCAACTTCCTTAGTTACAGCATTTGCAGTGATGTGGCTGCTGGGTTACACGCTCAACCTTATGACCTTGCTTGCAATGTCATTAATCATAGGCATTTTGGTGGATGATGCAGTGGTAGTATTGGAGAACATTCAAAAGCACTTAGACAAAGGAAAAGACAAACGAGTTGCAGCCATGGATGGACGAACAGAAATAGGCTACGCTGCAATATCTATCACATTGGTTGATGTTGTCGTGTTTTTGCCAATTCTATTTTTGCAAGTGTTTGTTGCCGACATGCTCAAACAGTTTTCAGTAGTTGTAGTAACATCTACTCTTACCAGTTTATTGGTAGGTTTTACGCTTACACCTTGGCTGGCATCGCGTATTGGTAAGAAGGAAGATTTACAGCCAACTAACATTTTCAATCGTTTCTTGCTTGGGTTTGAGCATCAATTAGAAAGTTTCACCAATTGGTACGGCAGGCAATTAGAATGGGTTTTGAGTCATAAACTCATTTTTACAGGAGTTGTTTTGTTGCTTTTTGTAATTACGCTAGGAATTATGAAGCAAGGAATTATTGGAAAAGAACTGATCTCAACAGGCGACCAGGGAAAATTCAAAATGGCATTGGAATTTGACAAATCAACTTCAATTCGGCGAAACAATAATATTGCTCAAAAAATTGAAACATACATTATTCAACAACCCGAAGTAGCTACGGTATTCAGCAACATTGGGGGGCCAAGCACAGGAATAGGAAGTTTGGGTGTAGGTTCTGCAAATAAAACAGAATTTACCATTCAATTAAAGTCCAAAAAAGAACTCAAAAATGTGCCGACAGAAACATTTATGAAAAAACTAAGGGACGACTTAAAGTCGAAATTTCCGAGTATAAATTATTCCATGGCCGCTTTAGGTTTAATTCCTCGATCAGCACCCATAGAAATTACATTAAGCGGAAGTAATTTGAACTTGGTGATGAAAACCGGTGAAGAACTAAAAACCATAGTTGAAAAAATACCAGGTGCTGATAATGTTCGTCTATCTGTAGAAGCTGGCAGTCCGGAATACAAAATAATTCCCGACAAGGATAAAATGCAACGATTGGGCTTAACAACTGCTTATGTAGGAACGAACCTAAGAACAGCTTTTACTGGT
>CAMDNC010000265.1 GCA_945902755.1 Flavipsychrobacter stenotrophus | reverse complement strand
TGAAAAAGCAATTTCTACTTGGCCTTATTATCTGTGCAGCATCTGCAACTGCTATTGCACAGCCTACTCTTACCGCATCTACCAACAACCCGGTAGCTGGAGATGTTTTTTACGGATACGCTTTAGACACTGCAGGAGTAAACAAAGGTGCTGCTGGGGCCTCTATTACCTGGAATTTTAGCTCAGTAGTACGTAGCGATAGCGATACTACATCTTATTTTACGTGTGCTGCCACGCCCTATTGCGATTCGTTTGCAGGATCAAATATCGTGATGTATGACGGCAGCGACTATGCCTATGGTGTGTCATCATCTACTGGTCTTGAATTGATCGGTGCTTACTCGAGCGGCAACTATATACATCTCAGTAACCATAATACTTTATTGAAGTTTCCGTTGACATACGGCACTACGTTCACTGATACTTTTGCTGCTCAGTTTGACCTTTTTGGTTCTACGATGTTTATATCAGGTACTAACACCTATACCTGCGATGCTTGGGGCACTATCACTACTCCTTTTGGCACATTCAACAATGTACTGAGAGTGCGCCAAGTAGAAATATCGAAAGACAGCATTGACTTTATGGGTATGCCATCAGTGAACATTACAGAAACCGAGAGTTATAACTGGTATGTGGCAGGGTTTCACTCACCATTGATGACTATCAACTATGATACTACTGGAAGTGGAACTCCGTATGTAAGTGATGCCAAATACTACAGAGGTATGATGACTACTGCTGTGAGCGATGTAGCTAGCAAAGTAAGTACACTAAACGTATATCCTAACCCTGCTACTGATAATGTAACTTTTGGTTTTGATATAGCAGGTACAACTGCCGCAACTAACTTAGTAGTATATGATGCTACAGGTAGAGTGGTAAACAGCATAAACGGTGCTAACCTGAAGGCTGGTAAAAATGAAGTAAGCATCAACGTGAGCAACCTGCCGGCGGGCATGTACATAGTGCGCCTGCAAGGTGACGGTGCTGCTGCATCGGCTAGGTTCAGCGTAGTAAAATAATAAGCTGCGAATAAACCTTATCGGAATAGTGCATTTAATGAAGCTGAGTGTCTGTAATGGATACTCAGCTTTTTTGTATTTGTGTGGTAGCAATTGAAGTAAGCAACGATACCACCCAATTACACATTGGCATCTAATGTTATATTATTGAAAAGATATCCACAAATTTGGGTTTGTTGATGGTGAAGAGCCATGGTGAAGCTACTTTTGTGGCATGAAAACCCAGTTATCGACAAAAATAATACCCCGATAGGCACACAAAACACGATGGAAACTTTTTTTGTGTAAAACGTTTCCTTAGTTTTGCGTGAGAAATATGGAAGCACTTGATAAAATACTTAGTTCATCTATAGAGTTGTTTACCCAATATGGGTTTAAAACCATAACGATGGACGATATAGCGCGTAGGGCGGGCATATCGAAAAAGACATTGTATCAGCACTTTGCCAATAAGCATGAGGTGGTGAGCGAGACTATGACGTGGTATAAAAACAATACTACTGCCAACTGTGAATGCATGTTGCAAGATGCTGAGAATGCACTAGAGGCAATGGTGAAAATACTGGCATTTTTTGATGGCATATATAAACGCATCAACCCTATGGCAATGTTTGAGATGCAACGGTTTTTTCCGGAGGCCTACAAAAAATTCAGAGAGCAACTACTGGAACGTGATGTGACTATGGTGCGCGACAACATACTACAAGGTATAAAAGAAGGGTTTTATCGGCCCGATCTGAATGCAGAGTTACTGGCAAGATTCAGGATAGAAACCGGATTGATGATGCTGCAGCCTACACTGATGGTAAATGAAAGGTCGGAGTTGATGTCGGTAGCGCTGGAACTAGGAGAGCATTTTATGTATGGAATAATGACCCCCAGCGGTATAGAACAATACAAAACGTATAAAGAGAAATATATAAAACAAGGAAACGCAACAATACAAGCCACACAATAATATGAGAAGACTATATGTAACACTGGCTAGCCTGATAGCAATTGCTACCGGAGCCCATGCCCAGCAACCCGTGAAACTAAGCCTGAACGACTGTATAGCCTATGCTATGAGCAACAGCGTAACCATGAAAAATGCTAGACTGGATGTGCAGATACAGCAGGCTCAGGTGAAACAAACCACTGCATTGGCTATGCCATCATTGAGCGGTAAATCAGATTTGGTACACTTTAGCCCCAAGCACCAGCAGTTTTCGTTTTTTGATGCTAGTGCGTTCAATCCGCAAGCACCCAAGGGTACGATTAGTCCGGTGCCATTTACAATTCCTTACACTGCATCAGCAAGTGTAACACTATCGCAGGTGTTGTTTGATGGTAGCCTGCTGGTGGCACTACAGGCCAGCAACGCCATAATGGATTTGGCGAGAAGTAATGAACAAATGACTGCCGAAAGCATACGATACGGGGTGCACAAAGCGTACAATTCGCTGGTAATATCCTACAAACAGTTTGAGATAATTAAGAGTTCGCTGGCATTGGCAAGAACAATGGAGCAAGAACTGATAAAAACGAGAGAAGCGGGCTTTGCTGAAAAAATAGATGTGGAGCGCACCAGTGTGCAGATAAACAATTTGGCCACAGATAGCCTGAAGGTAGCCAACATGCTCACAGTGGCAGAACAAATGTTGAAATATCAACTAGGTATGGACATCAATGCTGACATAATACTGACAGATACCAGTATAGAAAAAAATACCGCTCAACTAGTGCAGTTAGTTACTGAAAAGGGAAGCTATGAAAGAGTGCCTGAATATACGGTGCTAATGAATGCACTAAAACTGAATGAGTACGACCTAAAAAGATATAAACTGGCAGCATTGCCTACATTGGCTGGCTTTACATCGCGAGGTGTCAACTTTGGTGCAAGTACATTTAGTGGTATTACCCAGCTAGATAAGTACATAGAGTACTATAATGGTGGATTGACGTTGACAGTACCATTGTTCAATGGTTTTGCTCGTCAGTATCAGGTGCGGGAAGC
>CAMDNC010000264.1 GCA_945902755.1 Flavipsychrobacter stenotrophus | reverse complement strand
GTATGGGTTTACTTTAGGTTCAGATGAAATAGAGTCAGAATGGTTATTTGGTCCAGCAAAATCTAATGAAACCTATTACTTTACACGAAATGAAAATCAAATTGAGATAAATTCTGCCCATTTTCAAGAAGGGTTGGACATTCCTTATGATACCAAACTTAGGAAAAATACACTTTTCCTAAGTTTCTGTTCTTCATACAACGGTAATATTTCAGGCATAATCAGGCATTTTATTGCAAATTGCATTAATATAGATAAAGGTTATCTTATCGACAATACCGAAACTAATAAATTGATTCGTAACAATCAAAAAGAACTTGTTTTATCTTGGTTAAGACAAGCATCTCTGAATTATAATGACATTGAAATAAATAACCTTCCACTTAGTTCGCTTAGAAATGAAATGGAGTATGCATCTATTAAAATGCATAAGAATGTGTATAGTAGTAATGGGAATGTTATTGGATTAATGGTGATGGATCTTGAACGTGACGAGTCTCAGGGTACTCAAAAATACTACTCATTCATAGGGAGGCTATACAATACGTTCGAGAATGGTGGGCTTTTCATTTCCGACGAAATAGACAGCAACTTTCATCCTGCACTTCTGATAAAGATTATTGGCATGTTCAATAACCCTGCTATCAATAAGGCTAATGCACAATTGTTGTTTACAAGCCATGACACCAACCTGATGAATCCGGAAATAATGCGCCGCGATCAGTTTTATTTCACAGAAAAATCTGCAATCGATGCTACAGTATTGTATTCGCTTGCCGACCTGAAAGGCATTCGCAACAATGCAGATTTTGCCAAACAATACCTTGCTGGCTATTATGGTGCATTGCCCTTGCTTAATACTTTTTCTGAACCCGATAACAACCATTAATCTATGTCATTGCAGCCCTGGGATGTAAAAACAGACGATAGCCGTCTGGCAGATATTGTAGAGACATTTATAGTTTTTTGCGAAGACGAAGTGAGTGAACCTACCTACCTGCGCACATTTACTGTGCCTGGTAAGGTAAGAGTAAATGTTATAGAGAATCAGAAACAACACTGGATAAACCTCAATAATACTATCAATGAATGTTTGAAAACAGAGTTGATAGAACCCGTTGATGGTGGATACCGTATGAAGCTTGGTAACACTACCCATGTATGGAGTGTGTATGACAGAGATATGGAAAGTGAAGTGGTAGACGATACTGTAACAAACAATGATCTTACTTTTACCACAGCTATACAGTCGGCAAAAACAATAGGTATCAATGTGGCATGGAGTAATGATGTTTTTGAGTTGTGGTTGTTATTGCATTTCGAGCCGGTTCCTACTGGGCAAAGACTGCACAGGAGTTATGTATATGAGCGATTAACAGCAATTTTCAAAGGGCTTCCCAATCAGACCCCCGAAATGTTGCAAATCACCACTAAGGAGAAGTTTTACTATAAAGACTCATTTAAGAAAGGGAAAAATTTTATTCCATTTGTGTTGCCATTACTTACACCTGAGCGTAGATCTTTTGCATTAAAAAATGCACAAGAATTAGAAGCTACCTATTCTCACACAACTTTTTTCCACCACCGCAATCCTTGCACTACTGTGCACCACTTGGTGAATAGTTTGTTGAGGTATGCTTGATGTTTTTTGTAGGCATTTGTAGGTATATGTTTGGCTCAAACGAAGATTGCATACACGGTGGTTTCCTCACTTAGCTATTTTTATAGGGTAATTAAAACGGATTGTATTCCGATATTATTATGATATTTTTGGAATGAAATCCGATAATATTATGTATTTGCGGGATTGTAATCCGGTATTATGATGGAATGGCTATGTTTGTAGCTGTTCTTAGTAGTCTATTTAGGGTCTAATTCCGAGAATACTATGATGATGCAGGAATAAAATCCGAGAATATTATGTAATTTAGGGATTCTAATCCGGTAGAATGATAAAAAGGGTTTTACTTAATGATATTCAGAGGAGGCTTTTTCAAGGTAAAGCTATTCTGTTATTTGGTCCAAGACAGTGTGGAAAATCGACTTTAATAGAGGATATGCTTAAAGACAAAGAGCATTTATACTTGAATGGAGACGATGGAGACATTAGAGAACAACTGACAAATACAAGTGCTACTAGATTAAAGACAATTGTAGGAAGCTATAAAATTGTATTTATAGACGAAGCTCAAAGAATACCCAATATTGGGCTGACACTTAAGTTGTTTACCGATCAGCTGAAAGATATACAGGTTATAGCTACAAGCTCTTCAGCTTTCGAATTGTCTAGTAAAGATAATGAGCCTCTTAACGGTCGAAAATTCGAATTTATGCTTTACCCATTTTGTTTTGCCGAAATGGTGTCCTATCATGGATATATACAGGAACGAAGGTTGTTAGAGCATAGATTGATTTATGGTTATTATCCCGAAATTGTAACTAAGGGAGCAGATGAAAAGGTTTTGCTGAAGTCGCTAGCAGGTAGTTATCTGTACAAAGACCTGCTAATGTTAGAGCAGATAAAAAAGCCTTTGATCCTTGAAAAGCTACTAAAAGCACTGGCATTACAGGTTGGAAGTGAAATAAGTTATCAAGAAATAGCACAGACAATAGGTAGCGATGGCAAAACCGTTGACAAGTATATTGATCTCTTAGAAAAAACGTTTGTAGTCTTCCGTTTGCCCGCACTTAACGGGAATGTAAGGAATGAAATAAAAAAGGCAAAAAGGTATATTTTTATGACTGCGGCATACGAAATGCAATAATAAATAACTTCAATCCTGCTACCTCAAGAACAGATGTGGGGGCGCTTTGGGAGAATTTCATTATATCGGAAAGGATGAAGTTTTTGAATTACAACAACATTGATGCAAAACAATATTTTTGGCGAACTACACAGCAGCAGGAAATAGACCTGATAGAAGAACATGAGGTTGGACAACTAAAGGCATTTGAATTTAAGTGGGGCAAAAATGAAAAGGTTCGTTTTTCTCAAACTTTTACAGATAACTATCCTGAGGCTCAAACTTTGGTAGTATCT
>CAMDNC010000263.1 GCA_945902755.1 Flavipsychrobacter stenotrophus | reverse complement strand
ATTTATTTACTGTCAGTAATGCTATTTACTAACCTTTACTGAATGCATTAAGGATATCATATTTTGTAAGTATAGAGTACTGACCGCTTTCGTCTTTGGTAAGCACTGCACCATTATCTTTATTGATGTAATGAGTAAGACGCTCTAGTGGGGTGTCTCTGCTTACCAGTGGAAGAGGGGCATCCATCACCTCTGCAACCAACTGTTGTTTTACATCCGTTTCTTCAATTAGCTTGCGAAAAAGGCTACCCTGCGAAACCGTACCAACCAGCTCTAGGCCATCGAGTACGGGTATGTGCTCGATATCATATTTTTTCATCATTTCCAGAGCAGTTATCACTTGGCTATCGTGTGGTATAGTAACCAATCTTCTTCTTCCTAGGCCATTAATAAGGTCGCCTACAGTATCTACTTCTAGGAAGCCACGGTCTAACATCCACTCATCATTGTATACCTTACCCACATAGCGGGTGCCATGGTCGTGAAAAATGAGTACTACAACGTCGTCTTCTTTGAGTTT
The DNA here is from genome assembly GCA_945902755.1 of Flavipsychrobacter stenotrophus. Classification (GTDB taxonomy): domain Bacteria; phylum Bacteroidota; class Bacteroidia; order Chitinophagales; family Chitinophagaceae; genus Nemorincola; species Nemorincola stenotropha_A. The sequence continues at coordinate 2,598 of CAMDNC010000263.1, read as the reverse complement.
ATCTTTCAGTTGACGAAGGCCAGCAACAACAGACCCTGCTGAGTAGCCTACAAAAATACCCTCCTCGCGAGTGATACGGCGAGCCATAACCGCACCATCTTTATCTGTTACTTTTTCAAAATGGTCTATCGCTTTGCGGTCATAGTTTTCAGGCAAAAAATCTTCGCCAAATCCTTCGGAAATATAAGGGTGTACTTCACCCATATCTAGTTCGCCAGTATCAAACCATTTTTTCAATAGGCTGCCATAGGAGTCTATTGCCCATACTTGGACATCAGGATTCTGCTCTTTGAGGTAGGTACCAGTACCTACGATAGTGCCACCAGTGCCAGACGCTACTACTAAGTGTGTCACTTTACCTTCAGTTTGTTCCCATATTTCAGGACCAGTTTGCTCATAGTGCGCAAGTCTGTTTGCAAGGTTATCATATTGGTTTACATACCAACTGTTAGGTATTTCATTTTGCAAGCGACGAGCCACTTGGTAGTAACTACGTGGATCTTCTGGTTCTACATTGGTAGGGCATACTATCACCTCAGCACCATGAGCCTTTAATATGTCTACTTTTTCTTTACTTTGTTTGTCTGTTGTGGCAAAAATGCACTTATAGCCTTTGATAATGGCAGCTAATGCCAGTCCCATACCAGTATTGCCACTCGTACCTTCAATAATAGTGCCTCCTGGCTTTATTTTACCTTCACGCTCTGCCACTTCCAGCATTTTTAGCGCCATGCGGTCTTTGATGCTGTTGCCTGGGTTGAAGGTTTCAACCTTTGCATAAACTTTGCACGGCAAATCTGCTACAACCTTGTTAAGGCGAACTAGCGGAGTGTTACCTATTGTCTGGAGGATGTTGTCATATACCCTTGCTGGCATAGTAGTGTATTTTTTAGTTACTAGGGGCGAAGGTAAGAATTTAGGGTGGGAATGAGTAACCTTAAATTCTCAGTGTATACACAAAAAAGACTATTAAACTTCATCATTTGCCTATAAAAAGCAGATTTACGATTGATTTAATGGACAAGTCTATTTATTTAAAAGAATTAAAGCTTTGCAGATGTTGTATCGAATATTATGATATTGCTGTTGTGTTTTACGAAATGGTGTGCTTGATAAAGAATAATTATTAAATTTTCACAGATGCCCTTCTTAGTCTGTCGTTCATAGCTCGGCCTACACCCACATCTGGGAAGCGACGTATTAATATTACTTTAAAACCTGCGGTGTCCATTTCATGCATTGCAGCATATAGGTTATGGGCGGCTTCTTCGAGATCACCATTTGGGCTTAGGACCAGTTGTTGTCCACCGGGTACAGATTTTTCAAGTTGACTAAAACAGATAATTCCAATTTCTGTGTTTTTAAACTGCTGTACGTAAGACGAAATATCATCGACCAGATACAAAGGTGTATGAGGCGAATAATGTTGGCCTAACATACCAGGTGCAGCTGGTGTACTTACATTAGTGCTATTGTGTATGCGTACTTCTCCTATAGTTTGGTGTAGTTGCTCAATCGAAATTCCGCCTAGTCTGTAAACAACAGGAAGATCTTCGTCAAATCCTACAATAGTTGATTCTATACCAGAGGTACAATTTCCACCATCTAAAATGTAGGGAATCAATCCGTTAAGCTGTCTCTGAACATGATACGGAGAGGTAGGGCTTATGTAACCAAAGATGTTGGCACTAGGTGCAGCTAAAGGAAAACTCAGTGAAGAAAGTAATGAAAGTGTCAATGGATGAGCGGGAATTCTTATCGCAACATTGGGTAAACCTGCAGTTACAATGTCTGGTATTATAGTTTTTCGGGGTAACAGCAGCGTTATTGGCCCAGGTGAGAATGTGGTAAGAAGTGTAAGAGCTGCAGGTGGTATGCTTGTAACTATTGATGACACTGCCTCAATAGAGGGCACGTGCACAATGAGTGGGTTGTGGTGAGGTCTATTTTTAGTTTTAAATATCTTTCTCAACGCATTGTCTTTCAATGCGTTAGCTGCTAGTCCATAAACTGTTTCTGTAGGTATCGCAACCAATTCATCATTCTCTAACAATTTTCTTACCTGCACCAGGTCTTTACCTACTTTAGTATGCATAGTATTTAAACAAAGATATTTAGTGCCTTAACAAAGAGCGCAAGTGAAAAAGGTATGTAGTTTGGATTTAGAAATTGTCTGTCCGATCATTCAATGTCGCTTTTCTAAGTTCACTGACCGGACAGACAAATATTTGTTGGGCTTAGGATCCTCTATTTAGGTTTAGTTTATTGGCCTTGTGCCAAAGAGTATGCACGTTGACCATTGTACATCATCAGCCATTCTATAGAGCACAACTTGATAGCTGGAGATAAACGCATGCAGAATTGCAAAATTTCATCGGCGTTAAGCGATGGATAGCCAGGTACACGTTCTACTCTTACTCTATACTGATTGACACATTCTGTGAGTAAAGAGCCCTCTGGGTATACCTGAGTGCCTCTATTACTTATCATTATCAGTTCCATGCTATCTGCCAGCTTATCCTTGATGCGATGAGCAATAACCGACGGCTGTTCGGTACTTTCAATAAAAAGGTCTACTCCGTTTACAAAAGTTTCGCC
>CAMDNC010000262.1 GCA_945902755.1 Flavipsychrobacter stenotrophus | reverse complement strand
TGCCACGGGCGCGTACGAAGTCGCCATCGATATACATGTCTATGCCTTGGGTATCGAAGTCGAAAACGGTATCGCTGTTTTTTTGGTGCACCATGTCGAGATGGCTCTGCATGACAATGGTTTGCCTGTCTTCCATGCCGGGAGTGGCGGGCTTTTTGATGATGACGTTGCCGGCTTCATCGACCATAGTGGGCAGGCCTAATGATTCGCCAAAGGCTTTGGCAAAGGCTATAACTCGTTGTTCTTTTTTGGAGGGGCGGGGCACTGCATTGAGTGCTGCGAAGTGTGCCCAAAGTGCCTGGGGTTGTAAGTTCTGTATCTGATGGTTCATGATTGGTTGTTTTCAGGTATCTAAAGTAACAAATATAAAGTAGAAAAAAGGGGTGATTTTTAAAAAGAATTGTAACAGCCTAGGGATACTAGCTGCTGGCATTGGGTGAGACAATGAGGGGGTGAAAGGCGGTATAGTGCATGGATGGCTGGAGAAAATGGGATTGTAAAAAATTATGTGGGCAGAAAGCCGGAATTCCAAAATAAAGTATACTTTTGCAGTCCAAAATTTATGGCGAGGTAGCTCAGTTGGTTAGAGCACAGGATTCATAACCCTGAGGTCGGGAGTTCAAATCTCCTCCTCGCTACAGAGAGAAAAGCCTTTCAGCAGTAATGTTGAAAGGCTTTTTTAATGGGTTTTGTTTGATGTGGGAGGAGGTGCAGTATCTACGGGTGTCGGTCGTCTTTGGTTTCTGCCCGTGGGCGAGCAAAACTGGCACAAAAATTGAATAAAGGTTTTCATGCGGTTAGGGTACTTCGTTGTTTTTTGTTTGTTGTTGTTTGTGAGCTGGAGCTCTTACGGTCAGCCGTTCGGCAACTGTAGGTATACCTACTTTAAGAATGGCAAAAAAGCTACCTCGCAGTGCTATGACGCTAACGACCACTGGGGGCAGGCAAGAGCCTATAACGGCAAGGGAGAGGTGATATATGAAAAGGACCTGAGAAAGATAGCAGGTCATAGTTCGGTACAGTTTAGCTTCTATGAAAACGGAGCGGTAAAAAAAGCAGAGTATAGCAGCGCACCAGATGCGGGCATACAGTGGTACAGAACGTTTACGGAGTTTGCCCCAGATGGCACTATAACCAGCGAGGTACACCAGAACTATGATGATGGTCCGGGCACTACAGCGCCCTTCAGGCGGCAAGAATATGTAGCCCCACCCACCACTACTACCAACCCCACACCTGCACCTTGTAAGCCCGCACCTACCACTGTAGCGTGTGCGGTGATATACAGTTCGGAGTTTTGGTTTATTAACACTACTCCTTATAGTGTGGTGGTGACGGCTACACACAAACACCGCAAAAATGAAATGAGCAGCCTAACCCTGCGCCCACGCCAAAGCGCCAAGGGTGGGCAGGTGCTACAAGCGCAGTTTTTTGATGACCCCGCCAAACAGTATGACTTCTCGGTACGTGCGGTAAGACCTGGTAACAAAACCAAGTTTATACTACTGCCCTCTGACAAAAAGCCCGAACAAACGAGCACTGAAAATCAACGTTATTACTTTGATATCAGGCGCATTATATAGGCATGCCTGTGGGCTGTATTGGTAGTTTGTTTATATTGCAGCATAATCATTTTTGAATAGCACCATGAGGGGGTTGCACCTATTACTGATACTGAGTGGCGCATTGCTTTTGGGCTCGTGCAAGCGCGACCTGCTGGAGTTTAGCGAGGTGAGGCAGCTAACCAGCCACACGACTGTGCGGCTGAATAACATCCGTTTTCTGGACGACAGTATCTGCATCATTGGTGGTGGCTCTACCTTTTATCAGTCAGTGATGCTGCGCTCAGCTGATGGTGGTTATACATGGTCGGCCGACTCATCGACCGATGCCCCCAAGGAGATGTATGGAATGGGTATGTCGCCCAATGGCACGCTGTACCTAAGCGGCATAGACGGCTGTGTACTGCGCTCGTCTGACAAAGGTAAGTCTTGGCATTTCAATCGTATCTTCAACTGGCTGGTGTATCGTGGGGGCTCGTTTGCCACGCCAGATACTGGCATCTTTATAAGTACGGTTTTGCAACGTCAGTGTACGATAACCAGAGTAGATTCTAATTTCAAGATAATTGACGAACAAACGTTCCTGCATGGCCTCAATAACATGTACATGGTAGATGACCATACCGGATATGTACTGGGTTATGGTGCGGTAATGAAAACAACAGATCGTGGCAACACCTGGACTTACTTGCCGGTAGATGGCGACAACTTTACTGCCATGGATATACACGGCAATGAAATATGGATGTGTGGCGCTAATGGCAGTATTTTTCACACGACAGATGCGGGCAAAAACTGGGGGCGTCAGCGCAATGGCAATGATATATCTGTGCCTAGGTATATGCTGCGCAGTATATTATTTACCACGCCTATGCATGGCTGGGCTGTGGGCGATAAGGGAGTAGTAATATACACCAGAGATGGTGGTAATAATTGGTCGGAATACGAACGATTTACTACTCGCACGCTACGTGGCATAGCGGCTGCACCCAATGGTGACTTGATAGTAGCTGGTGATGAGGGCACCATTTATCGCATTACTCCTCAGTAATCAGTGCATACGGTCGCCCCGAGGCTCTAGCATTTTTAGCACCTCTGCTTCTGCACTTAGCCATTGCTGCCAGGCGTCCTTTACCTGTTCCTCGGTGTAGTATGTGCGTGCCAGATCTATAAACAAACGATAATGACCAGCCTCGGACACCATAAACTTGTAGTAAAACTTCTGCAAAGATTCATCCTCGAGATGCTCAGATAGCAGCCTGAAGCGTTCGCAACTTCTTGCTTCTATCAGTGCACACAACATGAGTTTATGCAATAGTTTTTCTTCGTTATTTTTTTGTTTGGGGCCGTGTTGCAGCAGTAGGTTCACATATTCGTCTTTCCGTTGGCGGCCCAGCTCATAGCCGCGTTTTTTCATCTCAGCCCATACCATCCTGAAGTGTCCCCATTCTTCCGTCACTATAGGGGCTAATGCACTTACGATGTCTTCTCGGTCAGCATATATCTGTATAATGCTGATGCACTGGGTAGCTGCTTTTTGTTCGCAAAAAGCATGGTCTGT
>CAMDNC010000261.1 GCA_945902755.1 Flavipsychrobacter stenotrophus | reverse complement strand
GACAACAGCAAATTGGGAATCTATGATACTACGCTTTTCGTATTATGATATACAGCTACGTGTATATCATAAAAAATGGTTTCCGCTCTGGGCGCGGGTTATAGCCGATTTTTAACCAGTTTTGGCGATGGTGTCTGGAAGGGGTGATTTGGGGGGTTTCAAACTGGCTTTTTGGGTGTGTAAGTAGTTCGCTCGCACACTGGGGCGGTTGTATATTCTTGAGACTGCCAAAATATTTTATTTTTTTTCTCTATTACCTTGTAAATGCAACTATAATGAGTAGATTTGTAAAGGGAGCATAAATATGTTCAATCAAAAATTGTTTAAACATCTTTTTGATAGCCAATTATCTATAATCTAAAAAAGCCATTTATGAAGACAACAGTTCCATTAGCAGCAATCATTGTGCTGTCGCTATCAAGTAGTGGATTGTCCGCTCAAAGCATTGCCAAAAAGGTTGTATACGGTGCACAGTCGTCGGTATCTACACCAAAGGTAATGGGTGAGGGAAAACAATCTGCATCACCTAACCCAGAAGAGGGAATAGGAAAACAATCAGGGGCAGACAATACAGCCTCTGAATTGAAAGTAAATCCTGCCAATGCAAATTACAATGCTGGCAGCAATGTAATTTCGGGTCATTTCGATGCCGACTACAGCAACAAAGCAAGGGGTGCAACAGCTCCACAAGAGCACATCAATGTGAATTATTCTTATTCACAGTCTATAGACAATAAAATTCTTGATCTTACACTCAACACATCTGATCCCACCTTGTTTTCAGTAGAGATAATAGATGCAAAAGGAAAAGTAAAAGCGAAATGGGCTGCTGATGTGCGCAACCACATTCACCAACCTAAAATAGATATTTCTACCTTATCGGCAGGTAACTACAACCTAAATATTTTTTGGGAGAAAAATACTTCAGCTATAAAAAGTATACCTTTTAAAAGGGAAATACATACTAAAGTATCTGTAAGTACCAACTCTCCAAAAGCTATTAAAAATTGAGTTTTAGTATATTTATTTAGTCTAACCAATAATAATATAATATTTTATGAATATTCGAAGTTTACTTAAAATTGTACCTGTACTTGTAGTTCAGCTACTCACGTCAGTTAATTCTGATGCGCAGCTTACGGGCTGCAATGCCTTTTTGAAAGGCAATTATATAGAGGTGGGTATCAATACTTTGGGCTCTTATGGGTCCAGCGTTGCTGCACCCTCTGGGTATCACCCAAGAGGTGGTTCAAGTGTATTAAATACTTGTACAGGTACCCCTGGTCCAAGCGGAACTAACTTAGGTTTTGTTGCCGATCCTGGTAGAGATGGATGGTCTGTTGGTTCTCCAAATTATATTGGTGATTACTTTCTACCTGGATCTCCGTACGAAGGTTGGATAATTGAAGTGGACGGTAACAAGGTTACTCAGAACAACGGTAACAGTCCATCGTTGGGTGGAATCACCTATGTAGAGAATGATGCATCTACCAGATACGCAGTTTGGGAAGGGGCGCATCCATCTGGTTTGTCTATCAAACAAACAACTTCATTCGATACAGCAAATTTGTTTTTTGTGTGCAAAGTGGTTTTGAAAAACAACACTGATCATGCGCTCAACAATGTGTATTATCTGAGAGGAGTTGATCCTGATCAGGAAGTGCCATCTGGGGGTAGTTACAGCACTAATAACACCATTGCTTACCAAAGACCCAATGCATTTGATGCAACCTTGGTAACGGCTACTGGTGGTACATATGGTGCTTATCTTGGGTTAGGTTCTTTAGATACTAATGCAAAAGGTTTCATAATGCCTTCTTGGCCTCCTTCTCCTGCTTTGAGTACAATTTATTCAGGTGCATCTGGTTATGTATACTCAGGCAATTATAACGGTGATGTGGGAATTGGTATAGTTTTTAAAAGGCCAACTATTGCTTCTGGTGACAGCACAATAATAAAATTTACGTACGTACTCAATGGTGCTGACTTTTTACCAGCGCTTTTGTCAACGTCTTCAGGTTGGTCAGTTACTGGCGATACTACATTTTTGCATGAATTGGAATCTGGCGATACTGCTTCAATTTGTCAATATGCTACAACAACTGTAAGCGTTAGCAATCCGGACGTTTCATCTTGGTCTTGGACTTCTCTTTCTGGTGAAACTTTATCATCTTCAACTGGTACTTCTGTAACGCTTACAACTACAACCACACTTGTTAGGTTGAGAGCTATTGGTACTGGTGTAGGAATAATACCAGATACAGTTTATATCTACCTTGATCCTGCAAGCGTCATTCCTACAGTGCCTACTGCTACTGCTGGGGCAGCCTGCGTCGGTGATCCATTGAATTTCACAGCTTCCTCTACACCATCTTCGGTGACTTACGAGTGGAGAGGTCCGGCTTCATTTACTTCTTCACTTCAGAACCCAACAATTGCAAGTGCCGCACTAGTTAATGCTGGTGTATATTCAGTTACCGCTTTTAATGTTGGTTGTGAGTCACCTACTGCTGTTGTAACTGCCACAGTTTCTGCTTCTGTTACACCAGATGCTGGTGTTATTGCTGGAGATTTCAATATATGTATTGGGTCAACTAATGTATTCTCTAGTACCACTGCTGGCGGAGTTTGGACTATTAGTAATTCAAACGGAAGTATTTCTCCTTTATCGGGTGCTGTTTTAGGTGTTTCAGTAGGTACTGCAACGATTTCCTACACCGTAACTACTGGTTGTGGTAGTGATGTTTCTACCGCTACTGTTACTATCAATCCATTACCTGTTGCTGGTACTATTTCTGGTGCTTCTACAGTATGTACTGGTACTACTTTAGCGCTTTTTGCTAGTACCACTGGTGGTTCTTGGAGCAGCAGCGGCGATGCTGCTACTGTTAGCAGCACTGGTGTAGTAACAGGTGTAGCTGCTGGTTCTGTTACAATCAGTTATTCTGTGACTACAGTTTGTGGTACAGCCGTAGCTACTAAAGATATCACTGTATTATCTATGCCTGATGCGGGTACTATTACTGGTACAGCTTCATTGTGTGCTGGCACTACTACTACATTATCAAATGCTACCACCGGTGGTACATGGAGCAGCGGTTATACCGCTGTAGCTACTGTTGA
>CAMDNC010000260.1 GCA_945902755.1 Flavipsychrobacter stenotrophus | reverse complement strand
TACCCCGTAGGAGATGGGTTTGGAAATAATTACGAACAACAAGAACAGGCCATGAACAGAAGTATTAAAAGCACCTACCAAGGTACATCCAACGTACGTATAGGTGCTGAAGCATTGCTTACTAAATACTTTATGCTAAGGGCTGGGTTTGGGTACTATAGTAATCCGTACGAAACAGAAGGTGTAGGTGGTGAGCGAATGGACTTCAGCGGTGGTTTAGGCTTCCGTGGTGGTAATGGTTTCTTTGCAGATCTTGGTTTTGTGCATAGTGCCTATCAGGTGCAGGCAGCCCCCTACTCTATCGACTATAATTATGTGGTATCGAGCCCTATATCGGCTGTGCCAATGTATACTACAGACTATAGCATTAACAATATAGCGCTGACAGTAGGTGTAAAATTTTAGCAATGAAATTAGCTATTGATAATCAATAGGTTATAGGTGCTTTGCTGATTTTTTATTTTCCTTAACGCGTTATTAAGCCTATTATAAATAGTTTTGCCATCAATCCATTATATCGACAACTAAAAGATCAAATTTGAATTTATGAAGCTAACGCACATCCTATTTATCGGTCTGGCATCGGCAGCAATGTTTTCTTGCACAGCACCGAAGAAACTAAAACAAAGTGAAGAAAAACTGGCTAAACTCGACAGCGCACATCGTGCATTGCTTCTGGAAAACGCAAAATGCCAAACAGCCCGCAATTCTGACATCGAAAAAATGAAAATGCTGGAAGCTCAGCTTGCAGACAGCAAAGCAAATAGCAATCAGGTTCTTAGTCAACTGAAAGATCTGTCGGTAATAACTGGCTCACAAGCAGAAAGCATCAAAAAATCACTGGATAATATAGGTGTGAAAGATGCTTATATCAAAGATCTACAATCTGCAATCAACCGCAAGGATTCTTTAAATATGGCGCTGGTGATAAACCTAAAAAGTGCTATAGGTAATCTGGATGATAAGGACATCAATGTGAAAGTGGATAAAGGTGTGGTATATGTAGATATATCAGACAAACTACTATTCAAAAGCGGTAGCTATGATGTAACAGATAAAGCACAAGAAGTACTGGGTAAAGTAGCTAAAGTGATCAACAACCAGCCAGACCTAGAGTTTTTGGTGGAAGGTCACACTGATAACAAACAATTCAGAGGTAACGGTACACTACTTGACAACTGGGACCTGAGCGTAAAAAGAGCCACGTCGGTGGTACGCATATTGGAAACAAAATATAAAGTACCAGCAAGCCGCATGACTGCTGCCGGCCGTAGTGAATATGTGCCAATAGCATCGAACGATACTAAAGAGGGAAATGCTATTAACAGACGTACACGCATAGTAATACTGCCACAGTTGGATCAGTTCTTTAAACTGCTTGAAAAACCACAAGAGTAGTATTTATTAATTTTATATTAAAAAGGCTGTTTCCAAACCAGAAGCAGCCTTTTTTATTGCAGCTAAGTGCTACAAAGTAATGAACAAAGCTGAGTACTCATTTAGATATAGAATAGCTGCCTTTCATCTTCCTAAAACCACATTTTCCTTCAACTAATTTTTAACCTTTCGGGCTCGGAAAAATGACCTAAATTGCGGGTACAGAGTACTCTATGAATAATTATGATTGGTTAGTAGGTAGGCTAGATGCTTTCATCAGAAAGTATTATGCCAATAAAGTGATACGTGGCACACTAGTGTTCCTGAGTTGTTTGCTGTTTTATGTAGTTACGGTAAGCGTGGGTGAGTACTATCTGTATTTGCCTGTATGGTCGAGGGTTGCAATCATGTCAGCTTTTGTGCTGCTGGGCTTATCAGCCCTAGTGGCATGGGTAGTAGTGCCGCTAACGAAAATGGCAAGACTAGGATCTGTAATATCTCACGAAGAGGCAGCTAAGATAGTAGGCACCCATTTTCCAGAGGTAAGCGACAAACTGCTAAACATACTACAACTGCGCAACAGCAACACCAATGCTGGTAGCAGAGAGCTAGCTGAAGCGAGTATCAGCCAGAAGATCAGCCAGATATCGGTGGTGCCCATCACATCTGCCATTGACTTATCGGGAAACAAAAAATATATACCCTACGTGCTACCTCCCTTGCTGGTGGGCATATTTATATTTATTGCTGCTCCCAATGTATTTAAAGAAAGCTCATCGAGACTATTACAACCCACCAAGGCATTTGAAAAACCAGCCCCTTTTAGTTTTATCATCCAAAACGAATCGCTGGTGGCAGTGCGCAATGCCGACTTTACAGTGACAGTGCAAATGAAAGGTGCCGCGTTACCAGCTGAATCAGCAATAGAACTAGGCAACGAACTGGTATCTATGCAGACATTGCCAGAACACTCGTTCAGGTATACGTTTCGTAATGTAACAGAAGCGTTTAGCTTTCGCATATTTGCCGCTGGCTTTTACTCACAACCTTATAAGGTAAGAGTAATACAACGGCCTGTACTAAAGTCGTTTAATATAGCGGTGAATTATCCGGCATACATAGGCAAAAAGAACGAAGTGCGTAATAGTCTGGGAGACATGATAATTCCAGCTGGCACTACCCTACGCTGGACGCTGGCTACTGGGCATACCGATGCTGCTACGATACACTTTGGCGATGGCAGCCCCATAGCACTGAATGGCGAACCGGGAAGTTTTGAGTATAGTTACAGATTTCTGAGCGATACTGCTTACACCATTACCCTGCTCAACAAAAAAGAAGCTGTGGCAGATAGCTATAAATATGTGGTGCAGGTGATACCAGACCAATACCCTGTAATACAACTACAACAGTATAAAGACAGCGTAAGTGGTAAACAAATATTATTGAGCGGCAGTGCCGGTGACGACTACGGCATCACCCGCATAGCGTTCAAATATGAAGTGACCGATAAAACCAAAACCATAGCCTCTAAAACGATACCCATAAAAACAGGTGGTGGGGCAACAGCGAGTTTTGAACAGTACTTTGATATACAAGCACTGAACCTGAAAGCTGGGCAGAAAGTTACTTACTACATAGAAGCATGGGACAACGATGGCGTGAGAGGCAGCAAATCTTCGCGCAGCGATATCCTGAGCTATCAGATGTTTGAAGGAGAACAACTGGACTCTGCCATCAAAGAAAATGCTGAACA
>CAMDNC010000259.1 GCA_945902755.1 Flavipsychrobacter stenotrophus | reverse complement strand
TTACTGTACTGCAGGTACGCTATCAAAGAAGCAATACGTTCTTCAGGCTCTTTGTAGAGTAAATCTTTTAGCATAAAAAATTTGAACCTGAGTCGTTGTGCTAACATTCTCGAGAAGGAAAGTAATATCGTAGGATGCCCTTCAAGCAGCTGGTGAAATGTAGATTCGTGTAGTTTTAGAATTACAGAATCTTCTTCTGCAATAGCCGAAGCTGCATAGGGTCCAGGATCAAATAGTGGTAACTCTCCAAAACATTCTCCTACTTCTACCATTGTATGTAAATACTCTTTCCCTTCATCATTGATGTTTGCCCAGCGTACACTACCACTTACAAGTTGATGATAAAAATTACATCGGCCACCTTCCATGAAAATTATTTCTCCTTTAAATACTTTCTTATAAGAAGCGCCCAAAGCAAGCAATAAATCAACGTCAATCATCATAAACTTTTTGTTTAACCTTTGATAAAATTAGTCGGAGCAAAACAACATATTAATGACTGTTGGCATGAGATTGAATGATTAGAATCATATTACTGGTTGCAAGCAGGAAAATTGGAGGCTAATATTGTTACCAGGCAAACGTTACATTGAATTTGATTAAGAAAAAATTTGCCTTTTGCTAACGAGATATTTTCACTTTATGATTACACGCATAAATCAACAGAAATTATAGCTATAATCTTGTGTCATTATTCACACCAATAAGTTGTAAAAATGAAAAAGCTATTTTATCTATCAGTTATCTGCGCATTTATTGCTGCATGTGGCGGGAACAGTTCAGAACCGGAAAAAAATCCTTATACGATGGAAGGCGGTACTCCGGAAGCTCAAGCCGCTGCAAATGCAAATCCATCTTATGATCCTGATAGAGGTGAAGGTAAGTTCACTAAAGTGGATATTGCTCCTAATCTCGATGAAAAAATGGCTGGGAGCGGACAAAAAGTATATGAAGTTAAATGTAACAGTTGCCATAAGCTAACAGACGAGAAACTGGTAGGTCCAGGATGGAAAGACGTAACTCAACGTTACAAAGCCGAGTGGATCATGAACTTTGTTACCAATCCGGATGTCATGTTGGACAAAGACCCCAAAGCACAGGCACAGTTGGAACTATGCCTTGTAAGAATGCCGAATCAGAATGTAGCTGACGAAGATGCTAGGGCATTGTATGAATTTATGCGCAAAAATGATGGTGTAAAATAGTACTCAGACAAAACAATTATTAACAATCAATACTTTTTATGAAACGACTCAAATATCTTTCCATTATAGGTGCCAGTGCACTTGTAATAGGCGTAAATGCCTGTAAGCCGAAGAACGCAGGAAATGCCGTAACCGGAAATGCAGCTGCTAAAGCTTATGTTGCACCGGGCAAATACGATGAATTTTACAATTTCATTTCAGGTGGTTTTAGTGGTCAGATGAGTGTTTATGGACTACCTAGTGGAAGGCTATTGCGAGTGATACCGGTATTCTCAGTGGATCCTGAAAAGGGCTGGGGTTATAGTGAAGAAACAAAACCAATGCTTACCACATCTCATGGTTTTGTTCCATGGGATGATCTGCACCATACAGAGTTGTCTCAGACAAATGGAGAGATTGATGGTCGCTGGATATTCGGCAATGCAAACAACACTCCTCGCGTTGCCAGAATAGACCTTGCAACTTTCAGAACTGCCGAAATCATTGAATTGCCTAATAGTGGAGGCAATCACAGCTCACCTTTCATAACAGAAAATACCGAGTATGTCATCGCTGGTACCCGGTTTAGCGTACCTCCTGATGATGCAGATGGAGATATTCCCATAAACACATACAAGAAGAACTTTAAAGGTCACATTAGTTTTATCAGTGTGGGCAAAGAGGATGGCAAAATGGAAATCGCATTTCAGCTAGAATGTCCAGGTGTAAACTTTGACCTATCCCATTCCGGTAAAGGGAAATCGCATGGCTGGTTCTTCTTTAGCTGTTACAATACGGAACAAGCCAATACGCTGCTTGAAGTGAACGCATCACAACGCGATAAAGATTTTATAATGGCAGTGAATTGGAAGAAGGCAGAAGAATATGTGAAAGCAGGCAAGGGGAAAAAACAAGCAGTAAAGTATGCTCATAATGTATACAATGAAAAGACGCATACAGCAACTTCAGAGATTAAAACAGAAATATTAGTTTTGAACACAAAGGAATTTGCAGACATATGCTATTTCATACCATGCCCCAAATCGCCTCACGGCTGCGATGTAGACCCAACGGGAGAGTATATTGTAGGTAGTGGTAAGTTGGCTGCCCTTATACCTGTTTTTAGTTTCGACAAAATACAGAAGGCTATTGCGGACAAAGCATTTGAGGGTGATTTCGAAGGAATCCCGGTGATAAAATATGAAGCAGCATTGTATGGAGAGGTTAAAAAACCAGGCTTAGGGCCATTGCACACAGAATTTGATGGAAAAGGCAATGCGTTCACGTCTATGTTTGTGTCCAGCGAAGTTGTAAAATGGAATATCAAAGACCTGAAAGTTGTAGACAGAGTGCCAACATACTATTCAGTGGGACACCTTTGTGTGCCAGGTGGCGATAGTCGCAAGCCAAATCCTAAGTACATGATAGCTTACAACAAAATAACCAAGGATAGGTATCTACCAACCGGACCAGAATTGGCTCAAAGTGCGCAATTGTTCGATATAAGCGGGGAGAAGATGCAACTAATACTTGATTTCCCAACCATCGGAGAGCCACACTATGCTCAGGCAGTATCAGCTGACCTTATCAAGGGAAACTCAGTTAAGTTTTATAAGTTAGAGGAAAATGCACATCAGTATGTATCAAAAGGGGAAGGCACTACTAATGTCGTAAGGGAAGGCAAAACAGTGCATGTATATATGACTGCTATAAGGTCTCACCTTTCACCAGACAATATCGAAGGTATTAGAATGGGAGATGAAGTGTATTTCCATATTACCAATCTGGAACAAGATTGGGATGTGCCACATGGATTTGCGATAAAGGGCGCTCTGAATGCAGAATTACTGATAATGCCAGGCGAAACGCAGACACTGAAATGGGTACCAGATCGTGTAGGCATATCTCCTATGTACTGCACAGACTTCTGCAGTGCGCTGCATCAGGAAA
>CAMDNC010000258.1 GCA_945902755.1 Flavipsychrobacter stenotrophus | reverse complement strand
TGTTTTTGATAATAGGAGGGATAGTGGGGCAATTGGTAGACAACAAGCGACCATCAGCTAATGTGGTACTTGGTGTATGCGTAGCTGCAAGTTTGATATTTGGTGTCGTGACACAAGCGCGTAATAAAGACTGGTATGACTCGATAAGCTTGTGGAACTCTGCGATAAAGAATAATCCTGAATCGCCCATTGCTTATTTTTACTTGGGGCAAGACTATTATACCCGTTTTGAAGGGGCTACCACTCAGCAAGAAAAGCAGCGATATGGCGACTCTGCCTATTATTACTTTGTACAGTCGGTGCAGCGCAAACCTGATTATACTAGTCCGCTGGTGTGTATAGGTGAGTATCAGCGAAGTACAGGTAAAATAGATGAAGCTAAAACAACCTACCTGAAAGCACTGGCTATCAAAGACAATCTGGAAAGTGCCTACCTAGGGCTGGCAGTGGTGTATAGCATAAAACAACAGTACGACTCGGCAGGACCAGCTTTCCGCAAGGCTCTATCACTTAAGGAGTACTTCCCTGAGGGATATAGTAACTATGCCAACTATCTGGACATCATAGGCAAACCCGACTCTGCTATCATAGTATATCAAAAAGCCATCAACCAAAATCCCGATGCATATATACCCTATATGAATAGAGCACGTATATACCTGAGGCTAAATAAACCTGTAGAAGCAGTGAAAGACCTAGACCGTGCCTGTATGCTGAAACCAGAAATGGCAGACCCCTACTACCTGAGGGCTCAAGCTCATGCCCGCAATGGTAACAAAACCCAGGCACTAAAAGATATTGAAGATGCTAAACAAAGAGGAACTAAAGTAGACCCTGCATTTTATGAATTGGTAAAATGATGGAATTCACTTTTATGATAAATAGCTCTTCACCTCGTTCACAAAACGCTCTGGTTCGTCGGGAGTAAATGCTATTTTTCGTTTGTCTTTGAGAGTGATTAATACGTAGTTTTTGCTTTTAGTGCAGTACCATTGCATATCTCCAAAGTTTTTGTTGTAGTACTTGCCGGTGAAGCCTACCAGACTCCTGCGCCAGGTACTGTCCTGATAGGTGGAAAAACCTATTTCTGTGGCAGGTACTGTTGTCACCGATGCAATATCTGACATCGCTATAGTTGTAAGTTTGCGTTTGCGCACAACAGTAAGTGTGCCGTCGGAGATTTCAATCATTCGCACCCTATTCCAATAGCTGTAATACAATATTACAAAGAGCACTACTGGCATTACCAGTACATATACCAGAAAACGTTCGTTTTGTAGTTTTAAGTAATCAGTGTAAGATAAATGACTAAAGTGGACGAAATATGGCGAAAAACCCATGTACAAAAACCATATTCCCATCAGGGACATAACGGCAAGAGCAATAATTGCGGTAAAATCTAGTTTGGAGGAAAAGGTTTTCATAGTGCAACAATTTTAAGGTGACACAAAAGTATCGTGTAAGTGCTGCTTGTCTATTACACTTTAGTAGTATTTACCTGCTTGATTTATAAAGGTGTTAATGCAAATTAAGACCATTCTCGAACCTAAAATGAGTGCATTTATCAGTAACTTTGCCCGCCAAACACAAGCACAGTACTATACATATGAACAAATCAGTAGCTTTTCACACATTGGGTTGCAAGCTCAACTACTCTGAGACATCGGCACTAAGCCGCATGCTGGAGGCTGATGGGTTTGAGAAACGCGATTTTGATGAGGCTGCAGATGTGTATGTGATCAATACCTGCTCTGTAACTGACAATGCCGACAAGGAATGCCGGCAACTGGTGCGCCGCATACAGCGCCGAGCACCCGATGCTATGGTGGTGATAACAGGATGTTATGCCCAGCTGAAACCACAAGAAATAGCCAGTATAGAGGGTGTGGACCTGGTGCTGGGTGCTGCCGAAAAATTTAATATAGTAGCACACCTGCGCGATATAGCCGAAGGGCCTGCCGACCGAAATGGTGCTAAAATATGCTCTTGCGATATAGAAGATGTGGCTGGTTTTCATAGCTCGTTTTCGGTATCAGACCGGACACGTACCTTCCTGAAGGTGCAAGATGGTTGTGACTATAATTGTAGCTTTTGTACCATTCCGCTAGCACGTGGTCATAGCCGCAGCGATAGTATAGCTGGTGTGCTGGCCAATATAGCCGAGCTGGCAGCCAGCGGTGTAAAAGAAGTAGTACTGACGGGCATTAATCTGGGCGACTTTGGAAAGGGTGCTGATGGAGTTAAAACCCGCGACAGCTCGTTTCTAGAACTGATACAGGCTATAGACAGTGAAGCCGCCGAGGGAGTGGAACGATTCAGGATATCGTCGATAGAGCCTAATCTGCTGAGCGATGAGGTGATTAGTTTTGTGGCTTCGTCTCGCAGGTTTATGCCGCACTTTCATATACCGCTGCAGAGTGGCAGTAACACCATACTAGGGCAAATGCGCCGCCGCTACAAACGTGAGCTATATGCCGAGCGTGTGGCACGAATAAAAGAACTGATGCCACATTGCTGTATAGGTGCGGATGTGATAGTGGGTTTTCCGGGAGAGGGTGAATTGGAATTCAGAGAAACGTTCGATTTTCTGCATGGCATTGATGTTTCTTACCTGCATGTATTCACCTACTCTGAGCGCACTAATACATTAGCTGCCGAAATGAAACCGGTGGTACCAGTGCACCTACGCAATGAGCGCAACAAAACACTGCGCAACCTATCTTACCAAAAGCTGCAATACTTCACTGAGCAGCAACGTGGTGCCAGCCGCAAAGTACTGTTTGAATATGCTGATAAAAATGGCATGATGGAAGGCTATACAGATAACTACATACGGATACAAGTACCCTACCAAGACCGCCTGGTGAATAGTATAGTGGAGTGGACGGTGTAGGCTGGTGGGTGATAATAAGTGATTAATTACCAGCATAACTAACACCATACCCTTACATCCCTCCCAAACAAAAATCAGTACTGGCAGTCACTAAATGTGGATGGGTGGGGGTGAACTTACTTTTCCACATTGGTTGTTTTCCAGAAATTTAGGCAGTAAATTTATCTTCATAGTATCGTATTTCAGGCTATTACTGACACCTTGGCTGCTACTTATAAAGATTGGGGCAGTAAGTGTTGAATGAAGAACGCTAAAAACT
>CAMDNC010000257.1 GCA_945902755.1 Flavipsychrobacter stenotrophus | reverse complement strand
CGACAAAAACTGTGATGAAGAACCAGCTAAATAGTTCACTACATCGTAGTTGCTCGATTTCATGAAATTCACTATCTGCTTAC
The DNA here is from genome assembly GCA_945902755.1 of Flavipsychrobacter stenotrophus. Classification (GTDB taxonomy): domain Bacteria; phylum Bacteroidota; class Bacteroidia; order Chitinophagales; family Chitinophagaceae; genus Nemorincola; species Nemorincola stenotropha_A. The sequence goes on along the minus strand of CAMDNC010000257.1, from coordinate 3,094 downwards.
CTCATCAAAATTGTAGCTTGTAAATGAAGTTTGGAAAGAACCCTAACTGATAAGTAGTGTTGATGCTTTTACTACCATTGTCGTAACTCTGAGAAAAAACATTGCTATTGTTAGTGACATTTTGTAGATCTAGTGAGAAAGTTTGTGATAGTTTTTTTCTCTTGCTATTGAGCACAAACCCTAATTTTACATCCAATCTCATGTAGGCATCATAACTGCTGCTGTAAGCATAGTCACTGCTCTGTAACACGGTATTTCCAGCCAGTTGAGAGGCTGCAAGGTCTATAGGGGTATAAGCTCTGCCGCCGGCATTTGTGAATTTCACATCGGTTGTGAATTTGTTTCTTCTGTCTTTACCTGTTTTTATTTCCTTTCCTATCAATACGTTGTACACATACTTGCCATTAAATGCTGTATTGTGCTCCACACCATCGCTACCCTTGTATTTCGACTCGTAAATAGATGATGTAAATAGCCCATAATAGCCTTTGCTAAAGAATTTTTCGACCGTTAATTCAGCACCGTAGTTTCTTCCAGTGCCTTCATTTATAAGGTTCACAGACAAGTCTGGTTTGAAACTAGACCCAGTATTGAGCATAGAATAGCTACTTTCAAACGAATCTACCGGCACATTATACAGATGCTGATAATATAGTTCTGCCTTTATTCTCCAGTCTTTAAGTGGTTGCCAGTCATACCCCAGCACATAATGTTGGCTTTTAGTAAATCCCAATTCTTTGTTGGTGTTAGTAGTAGCATTCTCTATCTGGTTGAAGTAGATGTTTACTGGTTGCATTTGCGAATGCAAACCAAATCCTACACTGAAGCTGCTCTTATTGGTTATGTCATATTTTAGCGCTACGCGGGGTTCTACAGATGTTGAATTTGAGTTTAAAAATAGCTTTTGCGATTGTACTCCCACATTGGCCATCAACTTGTCGGTGATATTGTATTTCATGTGCGCATATACCTGAGCAAGATGGGTACTATTGTTGTTGTTCCATATTTGCATCCAGTCTGGCGTATTTCTACGCAGGCGGTAATACAAATCCATATTTATTAGCTGGTCTTGAATGCCGAACTTAAAAAACAAACGAGAATTAACCTTGGTGTTGTATGCTACCGATGCGACATAGGCTGTCTGTGTCACTTGTTCATCTTCTATCAGTTGGCTGGTGTTGCTGCTGTCTGCAGAGGTCTGTTCTTGTGTGTTTTTTGAATAATTTACGCCAATCGATGAGCTGATATAAGAATTGCGGTTAAGTATTTTTACATGTTTAATTCCAATAATTCCTATTGCGCTGTTTAGGTCTGTGTTGTCGGGTGGCGCATACAGGCTTCCGGTTTTCCCTCCTGTTATGGCTATACTGCTAATGGCTAATATTCCAAATAAACTAAAGGTGCCCAGTCGGGTGGTGCCACTGTTTACTTTGAAAGATAGGTCTTTGTAGGAGGGTGTTGCAGCGGTGCCAATGTTGATGCCAAACGTTGATGCCAGAAAAGCTACAGATTGACGATATGCTACCAGATAGGACGCATTGCTATTTTTTGAAATTGGTCCTTCGGTCATTCCCTCTAGCCCAGTAACTAAGCCTAGCTGCAAGGTATGTTCTCTTTTTTCAGCGTTACCATTTCTGAAACCGAGGTCAAAAACACCAGCTATAGCATTGCCATACTCGGCTGGAAATGCTGATGTGAAAAAGTCTGAACTTCTGAGCATATTTGTATTCAGAGCGCTTACAGCACCACCAGTAGTGCCCACAGTAGCAAAGTGATTGGGGTTGGTCACATTCATACCGTCTATGCGCCATTGTACACCAATGGGCGAGTTACCTCTTATTACAATGTCGTTTCTAGAGTCGTCTGGGGCACTTACGCCCGCAAAGTTGGCAACCAGACGTGCAGGGTCACTGCGCCCACCTGCATATCGGTTTACCTCCTCCATAGAGAAGGTGCGAGCACTAACGGTGGCTAGTTTGTTGATAGCCCCCGACTTGCTGTTAGCTCTTACAACAACTTCTTTGAGTCGTTTGAAACTCTCCTCAATACTTACATCAAGTATAGTTTCTTTGCCAGAAGTGACTATGATATTGGGCAAAAATGCATCTTTATATCCTTCGTTTGTTACCCTTATTTCATACCTGCCAGGAGCTAAGTTTTTGAGTACATATTTGCCTTCTTTGTCTGTAAGCACAGCAACGGCTGAGGTGTCATTAACTAGCTGTACAGATGCCCCGCTAATGGAGGCTAGCGAGAGTTTATCAAGGATAGTCCCTCTAATATTTTGTTTGTTATTTTGGGCTAATACCGAGAATGGGAGTATTAAGGCTAATAGTAACACTGTTTTTCTTATTCTGTGTAGTCTGCTCTGGTTGTTATGTCTTTCATTATGATTTACAAACCTTACTAATATCCTCATACCTATTTTTAGTTTTAGGTTTGACGACATTGTTTGTCATTTCCCTCTGTGGGAGCGGGTATTTGTTCTGTGAAAAATAATACAAATAGGGGTAGTTATACGATAGTTATAGTAGTAGTTAATAATAACATCTACACTGCTTACTATGTTGCTGAGGTCTAATTGCTATATTTTATGATGATTAATTTTATATTGCATTAGTGTCATTAACATTTAATTAATGCTTAGATAATTTGGTATCCTGTTTTTTTAAATGTCTCATTTGTATCATTGTGTAAAATTATTTGATACATGAAGAAGTATTCACTCTTGATATTCGCCTTTATGGCGACAATACTTTTGACAGACTGTAGAAAGAGCAAAAATGATATTTTGCCTACTCCTGTTACTGAGTGTCAGATGACAACAGCACCGGCTGTAACTGCTGCCAGAGCAGTGTATTCTGGTTTTCCTGAGACATTTGAAGCAGGCACGAAGACTGCCTATGCTGCTGCTAGTGTTACCCTTGCCACAGGGTCTTGGAATTTGGATGATGCACTGATTGGTACATCGGCTAGTGACCGCAAAAATGGTGCCAAATCGGTGAGGATACAAAATACCGGTAAGCTAACCATGAATTTTGATGCCACTGCTGGTGCCTTTGAGGTAAACATACTGCATGCCAAATATGGTACC
>CAMDNC010000256.1 GCA_945902755.1 Flavipsychrobacter stenotrophus | reverse complement strand
ATTTGTGCAAAGATTGGGGTAATGCTATTATTTTTACTTGACTTAAGTTAATAAGTAAAACAGACATGGAAACAAGGGCATCAGTAACTATAGACAATTTGGAATTTGCGAGTACCCTAAAAGCATATCTGTCGCAGTTTGGCGAGATGACCGATAGTGATATGCGGCAAATGGTGGAACTGATGAATGTGAAGGTGTACCCCAAAAACAGCTATCTGGTAAGGGAAGGACAGATGGCTAACAAGTGCTACTTTGTGCTGAAAGGCATAGTAAGACAGTATTACAACATAGATGGGGAGGAAAAAACCACCAACTTCTATATGGATGGTGAGCCGGTAAGCTCAACTTTTCCGACAGATATTGCACCATCGCAGTTTTGCCTGATATGCAATGAAGATACGATGGTGTGCGAGGCAAATCCGGGGGATGATAAAAAACTACTAGCTACGATGCCACAACTACAAACTATAAATGAAAAGGCGACTGAAACAGAAAATATGAAGGTACATGAAAGCTTGCTGGATTTTAAACTGCTAAGTGCAGAAGAAAGATACCTGAAGCTACTGAATGATAAACCCCAGCTTATAGACAGGGTGCCGTTGTATCAGTTGGCCAGCTATCTGGGCATAAAGGCAGAGTCGCTGAGCCGTATAAGAAAAAGGATAAGCAGGAATGGGATGAAAAATGCGAAATAACATAGGGTGAAATAATAAAAGAGTAGCAACTACTATAAAGTGTGATTTAATGTCAATTCTTCGGTTTGGAAGGTAATTTTGCATAAAAAAATGCTGCGATGGAGGCTCTGAGAGACCATATAACAAAAAGACTGGGCAAGGATGTGGACAATCTGGACTTTGTGCTGTCGCATTTTAAGGAAGTGGTGGCAAACAGAAATGAGGTGCTGCTGAAGGAGGGAGATGTGTGCAAGTATGTGTACTATGTGGCTGAAGGCTGCCTGCAAGTGTATGTGCACGATAGTGACTATAACGAAAACACAAGAGACATAACAATAGAGGATAGCTGGTGTAGTGAGTTGATAAGCTTTGGCAAACAGCAACCAGCGACCGAAAATATAAAGGCAATAGAAAAAAGTGTGCTGTATGCGATAGACTATCACAGTTTTGGGAAACTGATGGACAGTGTGCCACAGTTTGACAAGGTGTATAGGCAGATACTAGAACAGTCGTATGCCAACTCGGTGTATAGGGTGAATACGTTTGTATCGCTATCGGCGCTGGACCGTATAAAATGGCTGCTGGAACACAGACCCAAACTTATGACCCGACTGCCGGGAAAAATAATAGCGTCTTACCTGGGCATCAACAAAGATGTATTTAGCCGACTGAGGTCGCAGATATAAATGTAGACATTTGTCATTATCTGCTCGGTTTTTATTGTGGTGCTTTGCAGTACAAAAAACACAATAAAAATGAGAGAGTATCTTTTGTTATTCAGAAACGCCAGCAATGTGGACGGATACATTGCAACATCGGTAGACATGGCCGAGGACATGCCCAAATGGCAACAATGGATAGGCAGCATAGCTATGCAGGGCAAGCTGGTGAGCACTGCCCCCATAGAGTACAGAGCTAGTGTGGTGCGCAATGACACCGTACAGGAAGGGCCGTATAAGGAGCCTAACAGTGTGCTGGTAAGTGGCTACCTGATATGTAAAACAGACAATGAGGCTGAGGTAAAAGAATGGAGCAGGAGCTGCCCGATACTGAAATATCCGTTTAGCTCGGTAGAAATAAGAGCACTTGTACCATTTCCCGTAAACGAATAGCCATGAATAAACTACTGAACATAGGTCGATATTTGTTTCCGCTGTCGTTTTTGCTATATGTGGGGCTGCATTTGGGTAAGCCAGATGTGGGTGCATCGTTTGTGCCAAGTTTTATTCCTTTTCCGTATTTCTGGAACTACTTTACGCTAGTGTGTATAGTGGCATTTATAGTGAGTGCGGTGATAGGTAAGTATGACAAGCTGGCTTATAGCCTGATGGCTGTGTATGTGCTGCTGATGGCTGTACTGGTGCACGTGCCCAGAGCTATGGGTATGGGCCCCGATGTGGCTATGATGATGGACAATGCAGCACGTGAGCAAGAATTGGAAATGGTGAACATCTTTAGAAACATAATGGTAACCGGTGCACTGATGGGCTTTGCAAGGTATGTGGCTAGGGATAAGAGGGTGATAGGATAAAATTCAAAATCCAAATTCTAAAATCTAAATTCCAAAGAACGAATTCTAAATTCCAAAGGGTCAAAAAACAAAGAAGTAAAAAAATAAAAGAAAAATGGGTTGCCTCGCTTTCATTGAGGCAACCCACTTTTTTGATGATCATACATTTATATCATTGAGCCAAATAGCCACCATCTACGTTGTAGTAGGAGCCGGTGACGAAGGAAGCCTTATCGGAATTGAGCCACAGAGCTAGTTCGGCTACTTCTTCGGAGGTGCCGAGTCTGCCCATGGGGTGCAGTGTTTCTAGCGACTTCATTACATCTGCGCTGAGTGCATTGGTGAGCAGGGGTGTAACAATGTATCCAGGACCTATGGAGTTGATGCGGATTTTTAGTTTGGCATACTCGAGGGCGGCGGCTTCGGTGAGGCCTATCACACCATGTTTGGCAGCTACATAAGCGGGAGAGCCGGCACAGCCCACCTTGCCTAAGATAGAAGCAACATTGACAATGGAGCCACCACCAGAGGCTAGCATGGCGGGTATCTGGTAGCGCATGCCATAAAACACACCCGACAGATTGATGGCGATAACCTTGTCCCAACCATCGATGGGGTACTCGCCAGTAGGCTTTAGTGGACCACCTATGCCCGCATTGTTGACGGCTATGTGTAAGCCACCAAAGTGCTGCACTGCATGGTCTACGGCGTTTTTGCTATCATCGGACAGGGAAGTATCTGCCTTTACAAAGACAGCTTCGCCACCAGCGGCTATTATTGCAGATACTGTTTCGTTGCCGCCTTTCTCGTCTATGTCTGTCACTAGGAGCTTGGCTCCTTGTGCTGCATACAACACTGCAATGGCCCTACCTATGCCCGAACCACCACCAGTGACAAGGGCTACTTTGTTCTCTAACTGTTTCATGATACTTGTATTTATTGAGTGAACTCTGTTTACTTCCTTAATAGTATGAAGTTACTACCCTTATGTGGGCATATAGGTGATTGTGGTCAGTGAGGATGGAAAGAAGGTGCATTTG
>CAMDNC010000255.1 GCA_945902755.1 Flavipsychrobacter stenotrophus | reverse complement strand
CCAAAGATCATGCCCCGAGTGACCTTGAGCGAGCGGTAAGGCTGGTCGTAAGCACCATTGAAGTACAAAGACAACAACCAGAGCGATATGTAAGCAGGGAAGGTGGCGTAAACCACTGCTGCCTTGATGGGTAGAATGTTTTTGACCTCGGTAACCCAAAACTCCTTGATGCCCCAAAGGGTGACGAGGAGAATGAGTGCATCGAACAGGGGCATGTGCAGCACCTTGAGCCCCCGCTTGAGGGTGCCAAGTATGGCGCGCAGCACTATGCCGGCATTGATGAAGAGGATAAAAAGACCTGCTTGTTTTTTGGTGTAGTGTTTTTTGACGAAGGTGACCAATGCCTCGTTGAATATGCGCACATAAGAGAGGGTCATTTTGCGGGTGCTTTCGCCCTTGTAGTGTATGAGGTCTACCTCGGGGAAATAGATGTTTTTGAAGCCAGCCTTCTGTATGCGGTAGGAGAGGTCTACATCCTCGCAGTACATAAAGTAATCTTCATCGAACGGGCCACCGGCTATATCCATAGCAGACTTGCGTACCAACATGCAACAACCCGAAAGCACATCGACCTCGGCTATCTGCCGCTCTGCCACATGCACTGCATAGTACTTGTTGATGTAGGCAGACTTAGGGAATAGTTTGTTGATGCCAGTGGTTTTGAAGATGGCTACAGACAGAGACGGAAAAGATTTTTTGGAGTCGGGCGCAAACTGCCCCTTGCCATCAATGAGCCTGGGACCCAGCGCCCCCGCATCGGGGTGGGTATCCATGTAGGCTACGGTGGTGGAGAGGAAGTTTTCGGGCATGACGGTATCGGGATTGAGAAAGAGGATGTACTCCCCCTTGGCAATAGCAACCGCCTGATTGTTGGCCTTAGAAAAACCTTTGTTGTCTTTGTTGGCAATGAGGTGTACCTGCGGAAAACGATCGAGGACCATTTGGCAGCTATCGTCGGTAGAGTTGTTGTCGACTACAATGACCTCTACGGGCATATTGCCAGCGGCACGCAGCACTGAGTGCAGGCATACCTCGAGGAAATACTTCACATTATAATTGACAACGATAACCGATACCTTCATAAACTATGTACTACCTGCAAGCTGTGGAGCCAGTATGTGGTGTGCGAAAAAAAGCACAGCAATAATGAAGCCAAAAAGCAATAATCGTGCAAATAACGAAAAAACCAGTCAATAGATTGCACAGGGGGTATAATTAATGTGTGAGGGAGAAAGACAAGAAGGAAAAATAAATGCCGCCAATTTTATAATTTTACGGGCATGAAGAAGTTCATAAGATTCAATTTGTGGTTGTTGCTGATAGTAGCAGCCATTATACTGACGCTGGCTGTGGTGCAGCCCAATGATGTGGTGGTGAAACGAAGTGTGCTGATAAAAGCACCTAAGGAGGTGGTGTTTGAGCAGGTATCGAAGTTGAAAAACTGGGCTTACTGGAGCACTATACTGAGCAATGACAGTACAATAGCCATCACCTATAGCGGTACTGATGGCACACCGGGCAGCACCATGACATGGAAGGGAGATGAGGGTGTGAGCGGAAGTGGCACCATAAAAAATGATGGTGTGGAAGGTACTACCCTAAAGTACTCATTTAACGTAACTGAACCTGCAGAAATGATAGCGGACGGAGCCATAATAGTAGCCGATACCGCATATATGGTAAAAGTTACATGGACATTTCACAAACACTTTCCGTTCCTAGCCAATGCAGCACTGGTGCTATTTGACCTAGATAAATATATGGGTGCAGATATGGAGCGGAGCCTAGAAAACCTAAAAACACATATAGCTACCAATGTAAAAATACCCATAGACATAAAAGAAACCGAATATGCCGCTCGTATAGTGGCGGGAATAAGAGATACAGTGCAATGGAGCGAAATGGAGTCGTTTTTTGGAGATACTTACAACCTGCTGGCAAGAACATCGCCGGTAAAGGTAACGGGGGCACGGACAGGGCTGTTTTACACATGGGATACAGTACAGAAAAACGCGGTAGTGATGGCTGGGGTGCCTGTAACAGATACCGACCTGCCTACAAAGGGTATCATTTTTACGACGGTGCCGGCAAGCAAGGCATATGTGGCTACCCACAAAGGCGGATATGCCGGTATTAGGGCTGTACACGAGGCACTGAACAAACATGTAACTGATGCTGGACAAGTAAGCTGGCTGACTGTAGAAGAGTATATGCTGTACCCCGGCAACCAGAGCGATAGCAATAAATGGGTGACCAATGTGTATTATCTGATACAGTAAGGACTATCGAGGTACTTCATTGTAAACAGCACAAATACTACCGAATCTCGTATAGGAGTAGACACAAATAAACAAGGGATAAACCGTGAAAGTGGTTTATCCCTTGTTTATATGGTAATTATATTCTAGTAAGCTCTGGCAAATAGCACCCTTTGAGTAGAAGGATTGCCGGTGAGGATACACTTACCCTCTTCTTGCTCATTGTGGAGTGGTATACACCTGATAGTAGCCTTGGTGAGCTCTTTAATCTTCTCTTCGGTAGCAGGCGTGCCATCCCAATGGGCAGCTACAAACCCAGCCTGCTCATCGAGCACACGTATAAATTCGTCCCAAGTGTCCACCTTTCTGGTGTTTTCGTTGCGGAAGTTGGTGGCTTTGATGAACATGTTAGACTGTATGTCGGCAAGCAGATCGATGACATGAGCAGCTAAGTTATCGAGGGAGATACTCGCTTTTTCTTTGGTGTCTCTACGAGCAACTTCGGCAACATTGTTCTCCATATCGCGAGGGCCGAGGGCTATGCGAACTGGTACACCTTTGAGTTCATACTCAGCAAACTTCCATCCCGGACGAGCATTGTCATCGTTGTCGTATTTTACCCGTACGCCTTGAGCTTTAAGCGTAGCAATTAACTCATTAGCGTAATTGTTGATACGCTCCTGAGCGGCTACATCTTTGTTGAAAATGGGTACTACTACTACCTGTAGTGGCGCAATGCGTGGCGGCAATACCAGTCCTTGGTCGTCGCTATGAGCCATTACGAGCGCACCTACCAGACGGGTAGATACCCCCCAAGAAGTAGCCCAAACGTAATCGAGTTTGTTGTCTTTGTCTCTGAACTGAACATCGAAAGCTTTTGCGAAATTCTGCCCCAAGAAGTGCGATGTACCTGCCTGCAGGGCTTTACCATCTTGCATGAGCGCCTCGATACAATAAGTATCCTCGGCACCTGCAAAACGCTCATTGGC
>CAMDNC010000254.1 GCA_945902755.1 Flavipsychrobacter stenotrophus | reverse complement strand
AGGAAAAGCCACCGGTACCAGCGTGCTTGTTTTGGTATCGGGGTCATGTTTGAAGATTTCCAGACCCAGCACCATTTCCAGACCCAATATAAATATGACAATAGAACCTGCTATGGCAAATGATTTAATATCTACACCCATAAACTGCAACATCCGCTCCCCTATTAGAAAGAACAACAACATCAGCCCACCCGATACTAATGTGGCCAGCAGCGCATTTATGTCACCAGTTTTTTTCTTTATTCCTATGATAACAGGCAGTGACCCCAATATGTCTATAACCGCAAATAAGGTAAAACCTACCGTCACTATCTGGGAAATATCTACCTTGCTGAGTCCTAAGGTTTCCATACAACCGCCAAGATACTTACATTTACGGCATAATTTATAACAATGAGCATTTCAGGTTACCCACATACAGTAGCAGAGCGTTTTATGCGCTATGCGCAGATAGATACCCAGAGCGACCCAAACTCGCCATCACAGCCATCTACCGCCAAACAAAAAGACCTTAGCCAGATACTGGTAGCAGAGCTACATGCCATAGGCATCACCGATGCCCTGCTAGATGAGCATGGGTATGTATATGCTACTATACCAGCTACTACTACCAAGGATGTGCCGGTGCTATGTTACTGCTCGCACGTAGATACTGCACCAGACTGCAGTGGCACTAACGTAGTGCCTATTCTACACAAAGCCTGGGAGGGCACAGATATCGTGCTGCCACATGACAATAGTGTAGTGATAAGCACCCGTGAGCATCCGTATCTGGCTGAGCGTATCGGCGATGACATCATTACCGCTTCTGGGCATACCCTTTTGGGTGCCGACGATAAGGCCGGTGTGGCTATCATAATGGATCTGGCTAACTACCTGATGCAACACCCAGAGGTGAAACATGGTAAAATCCGTATACTGTTCACGCCAGATGAAGAAATTGGGCGAGGTGTAGCAGCTGTGAATATGGAACAGCTAGGCGCCCACTATGGCTACACATTAGATGGCGGCGAACGTGGCCACCTAGAAGGCGAAACCTTCTCTGCCAATGCAGCTACCGTCACCTTTCATGGTATAAGTGCCCACCCTGGCTATGCCAAGGACAAAATGGTGCATGCCATAAAAGTAGCTTCAGCCTTTGTAGATATGCTGCCCAAAGAGGAGTGGTGCCCAGAAACTACCGAAGGTATGCAGGGTTTTGTACACCCGGTAGCTATAGAGGGTGGATTGGAAAAAGCCACTGTACAGTTTATAGTTCGCGATTTTGATACTGCTCAACTGGCTGTGCACGAAGCCAGGCTCAAAACCATAGCAGAAGAAGCAGTAGCGCAGTTTCCCGGTGCTAGTATGACCTTTACAGTGAAGGAGCAATACCGCAACATGAAAGAAATACTGGACACCTGCCCACATGTAGTAGACTATGCAGGCGAGGCATACCAGCGTGCAGGCATAGAACCAGTGCGTATGAGTATACGTGGAGGCACTGATGGCAGCAGACTATCGTTTATGGGTCTACCCTGCCCCAATTTGTTTACCGGCGAAATGGGCATTCACTCTCGTCAGGAGTATGTGAGTGTGCAAGACATGCAAAAAGCAGTAGAAGCTCTTGTACACCTGTCTCAGATATGGGAAGAGCGTGCTTAGATCACCGGCTACTGCATGTAACAAAATAGCGTTACTGCTTGCATAGCTTCTTTTACATCATGTACCCGCAGTATGGTGGCACCATTCATCAATGCCACCATATTGAGGGCAGTGGTGCCATTGAGGGCATTTTCTGGGCTTATTTTCAGTGGTTTACACACCATCGACTTACGCGACAACCCTGCCAGTATGGGCTTCCCTAGTGTAGCCAGCACGCCCAAATTTGTAAGAAGCTCATAGTTGTGCGCTACCGTCTTCCCAAAACCAAAACCAGGATCGAGTATAACCTGATCTATACCTGCCTGAGTACAGTGGTCACAAACCTGCCTGAGGTGGTGTTTTACCTCTGCTATTATATGGGTGTATTGTGGCTGTAGCTGCATAGTGGCTGGTGTACCCTGCATGTGCATGGCTATATAGGGCACTTTTAATGCTGCTACTGTAGGCAGCATCAAAGGGTCTATGGCACCTGCACTAATGTCATTTACTATAGCTGCACCTGCCTCTACTGCTGCTTTGGCCACAGTAGCATTGTAAGTATCTACACTTATCCATAACTGAGGATACCTTTGCGATAAGGCTGTAATGATGGGTAATACTCTTTTCACCTCTTCTTCGGGGTCAATAATGGGCTCGCCAGGCTTACTGCTGGCACCACCCACGTCCAGAATAGTGACTCCATCATGCAGCATTGTCTCCGCTGTATGCAACAAACCATTTATATCATTGCCTCTACCCTTATTATAAAAACTATTGGGGGTGGCATTGAGTATGCCCATCACTATGGGCTGGGTAGTGGTTAGTTGTAAATCTTTACTATATAGTTCTAACAAACTTTTATGTTTTATTTAATTGTATCCACCATTATTTCGCTTTGCAATTTGTATTGCTTGCCGTAAGTTTGGCAAACGTAAGCAATAGTACTCTTAAATTTAAATGATAGAAGTAGATACATGTAGTTTGTGGTTGGGTTATATTTGTGATTGATTCCCATTATTCTTTTTTAAAGTTCAATATACAACAGTTGTTATGAAAGTAATTTTATGGATTCTTAGGGTTTCGGTGGGTTTGCTTTTTATCTTTTCAGGATTGGTAAAGGCCAATGACCCATTGGGCCTTACCTACAAAATGAATGAGTTTTTTGAGGTGTGGGGTATGAGTTTTATGCTCAACTATTCCTTGGGGTTATCGGTATGTATGATAGCTTTTGAGATAATAGCCGGTTTTGCGATGATAGTAGGTAACTACTTCAGGCTATACGTGACCCTAATGCTGCTGCTCAATATCTTTTTTACCTTCCTAACTGGTTATGCGCTTTATTCTGGCAAGATTAAAGAATGTGGTTGCTTTGGTGATTGTATAAAGATTTCTAATACTGCTACGTTTTATAAAGACATTGCCCTTACTGCTGCGGTGCTCTTTATGTGGATATTTAGATATCGTGTTTTCCCGATATTCAACAAGTCGGCTATTAACGCCAGCATTGTGCTTATTGGGGCTATTCTTGCTATAGGGTCGCAGTGGTGGGTGCTGCATCACTTACCTTATCACGACTGCCTACCCTATAAAGTGGGCAACAATATATGGGAGAAAATGAAGCCAGAACCATGGGCTACAGAAGCAGAATTTGCTACCTCGTTTG
>CAMDNC010000253.1 GCA_945902755.1 Flavipsychrobacter stenotrophus | reverse complement strand
GGCGCTGGAAAGCCATGCTGCTGAAAGTCTGAAAAGTAATAGAGAGCGGCGGCTGGTGCGCCTTCGTTTTGGCGAATGCTTTGGGTGGCGGCTAGTGTTTTGTTGATGCTGGCAGTAGCAGCCGATGGCTCAATAGCCTGTATAGCAGTGTATATTTTTTCGGCAGGTTCTGCTCTGTAGCTAGTAGGTTTATCATTAGTAAGCAGTACAAACTTAGTGCCCGGTGCTGCTGTGCGCACTTGTTTGGCAGCGGCATCCTTGGCTGTTTCCAGCATGCTGCGCACACCTTTTTTGGCACTCATGCTATAGGAGTTGTCAATGTATATCACCTGTAGCTGCTTGCCTGCTGGAACGTTGTCATTGCTATTGAGGAACGGCTGTGCAAAAGCCAGTATGAGAAAAGCCAGAAACAACAACCTTGCAGCCAGTAGACTTTTGTAGCGTATCTGTGACTGCTGTTGGCTATTAAGCTGAATATTCTTTAGAAAACGGGTATGCGGAAACAATACCGTCTTATACTTGCGTAGGTTGAACAGATGTATTAGTACGGGTATGGCGAGTGAAACCCCGGCAACCAGAAAAAGTGGATATAAAAAACTCACCTAGCAAATATAGTGGAATAGGGGGTTACATCAAAAGTTAAAAACCTACACCCACCCGCTCCACTACTCACCCCTATGTTGTTACTTGTCATAGCACACCTGCGAATAGGCTACCGATCCCGGTAATGGCGGCTGCAGCTTGCGTACAGTTACTCTTATACGCTCTGCTATCGGAAACCGTTCTGCCAGCTTTCTATGCACCGCATACACATAGGTCTCCAAGAGGTCGCCAGGTATGGCAAACTCCGCCGCTACTATGGTGTGTATCTCTGTATAGTCGGCATAGGGCCAGGGTTGTGCATCTGGCAGCCATAGGTCTGCATCTATCTCAAAGTTGTTGCCATGTATTTTTTCTTCAGGGTACAAACCTATGAGCGCATGTAACTTGATACCATGTAGCGAAACAGTAAGCATATTTATTATAACAATAATTTAGAAAAAGCAACAACACTCCATTCTGTTTATATCCTCCACGATACCATACCCCGCTCAGTAAACTGGAACGGGCTGATACTGCCCCCAAATGCAGTCAGTGCTTTTTTTACCTCATAGCGAGTATTGGCAGGACAATAAAACATCATAAACCCTCCACCACCAGCACCCGATATTTTGCCGCCAGTAGCTCCTGCTTTTAGTGCAGCCTCATACACCTCATCCAGAGAGTCGTTAGATATACCCTTCGCCATCTGTTTTTTGAATCTGAATCCATAATCCAGTATTCTGCCTATGTCGTGAATGTTGCCTTTCAGCATGGCTTCTTTCATCATTTGTGCCTGCTCTTTTAGCTGATGCATTGCATCTATCGATTCTTTGTTTTTGTCGGTAACGTTTTTGCTTTGAGCTTCTATGATGGTGCTGGATAAGCGACTGGTAGCCGTAAAGTAGAGCAGCAGGTTGTTTTCCAACTCGTAGAGATACTCGGGTTTTATGCGCAGTGGGTTAACTATGACTTTATTGTCCTTGTAAAACTCCATAAAGTTGACCCCACCAAAGGTAGCTGCATATTGGTCTTGCTTGCCGCCTGCCATAGCCAGCTCCACACGCTCCACATCATAGGCCATTTGGGCTATATCGTACTCACCCAGTGGTAGATTCATCCACTCGGCAAACACCCCTATGATAGCCACTACCAGCGTAGACGAGCTGCCTAGCCCTGAGCCAGCGGGGGCATCTACCAGCGTACTGAGCCTGAAGCCGCTGGGTGCAGGTCCATATCGGGCTACTATATGATTGTATACACCAGCAGCCAGATCTAATGTACCATCTATCGGCAGCTTTTCTGCAAGATTATATACTACTTCCTCATTGCGGTCGAGTGCCTCAATTATCACTTGCGGCACAGGCAGCGGCTCTATAGTTGCTGATGCATAGAGCGATATAGTGGCATTGAGTATGGCACCACCATACAAGTCGCAATAGGGGCTTACGTCTGTGCCACCACCTGCCAACCCTATACGCAGCGGAGCCTTACTTCTGTATATCATAATGGAGTAGCTAAGTTAGGTATTTTTGATGGAGCGGGTAAAAGGTGACGGTTAAGAATTCTAGGTTAGCATAAGTTTGGTACTGAATGCAATCATTGACTACAAAAAAAGACTGATTTTTTATAGATAATAATATCCAATCCAGATTAAGGGCACGTAGCAATTGATAGTTTCATAAAATGGTTTGAATGTTGTTTTTTAACGAAATTTACCCCGTGAAAAATATCTACTGCATTTCGGGTTTAGGTGCCGACCATCGTTTTTTTGGAAACTTACGTATAGATGGCTACTCCTTCCTTCCTGTACCTTGGGTGGCATTTAGCAGTGATGACGATATGCGCTCTTATGCGCTGAAAATGTACCATTCTATACCCGAAAAAGACCCCTTAATACTGGGATTATCCTTTGGCGGTATGCTGACCGTAGAAATGTGTAATAGTGGTGTTATACAAAAGGGTATAATAGTGTCTAGTGCCAAAACGAAAACAGAATTGGGGTATAGCAATCCAGTTCTTAAAATGGTGTACGATTTAAAAATTCTACCAGCAAAATTATTTACTACCCCTTTCAACATTGTATTATACTCGTTAGGAGCCAATACCAACGAAGAAAAGACTCTATTGCGGGATATCATATCAAAGTCTGACCCAGCATTTGTAACATGGTGCATAAAAACACTGCTTTCATGGGAAAACATAGAAATTCCCAGTGGTATTTCACACATCCATGGCACGGCGGACCGCACCATAAGCCCCAAATACATTACAACTGACTACTGGGTAGATGGTGGCTCGCACATCATGGTATATAATAGGGGTGAGGAGATCAGTAGAATTATTGAAGGAATTTTGGGTAGTAATATATGATATGAGGATTTGCCATGAAAACAACACTGCCCGTAGTTACACATTGAATGTAACTACGGGCAGTAGTACTTTATGAATTATCGGTTTACTTCTTAGCCTTGGCCTGTGCCAAAATATTATTAGCATCAGCCAGAAACTTTACCTGTTCTTTGCCGGCTGTAGCTCCTTGGGGATAGCCCAATGAGCCCATTGGATTGAGGTTCATATTTTTGCTAGCCTTGTCTTCTACTACGTTAAACAACCAAATAGTAGGGTATCCCTGTACCTGAAATGCCTGCTGCAGGCTGCTGTTTTGTTGAGCCAAGTCGGCGGGTAGTTGTTTGCGGCGAGGAAAATCA
>CAMDNC010000252.1 GCA_945902755.1 Flavipsychrobacter stenotrophus | reverse complement strand
ACCACCCCCCAGGTCATAAACAGCTATTGTTTTTTCCTCACCATGTTTGGCACCTATACCATAGGCAAGGCTAGCTGCCGTAGGCTCATTGATGATGCGCAACACGTCCAGCCCAGCTAGTCTGCCTGCATCTCGGGTCGCTTGTCTTTGCGAGTCGTTGAAGTATGCAGGCACTGTTATTACAGCCTTGCTTACATTGGCTTTCAGTATGTGCTCAGCACGTTTCTTTAGCTCCTTCAGTATGAACGACGATAGTTCTATAGGCGAATAAAAACGTTCACCTACTTGTATCTTCACTAGTGCATCTGTATCGTCATCTATTATGTTATAGGCAAAGAAGCCCGGCTTATTGCTTACATCTTTGTATGATTTACCCATCAATCTCTTTACAGAGTATATAGTGCGCTCAGGCTCAGTGAGTAGCTTCTCGCGTGCTGCAGTACCCACCGTTGTATTGCCATATTCGTCAAAGTGTACTATCGACGGCACCAGTGCTAGCCCATCAGTCTCCTTTAGTGCTATTGGTTGTTTGGTATCGCTGCGCACTATAGCTATCAGGCTATTGGTAGTACCTAGGTCTATACCCACTATTATATCTTCAGTTTGCAAGCTACCTGTTGCTATATTGATGGCTACTTTGCCCATATTTGTTGATTTGTTGTTTCAGAGGCGCAAAGGTACGGTACTTCCACTCGCGCACTTATGCTTTGTAATTATGCCACTATTTGTCGTGGTTTCATTATCTCTTTGTTCTTTACTATATTAAGCTTCGCCATAGGCATAGTCACTCATATACTCATACCTTTTGGTAAGCTTACCATCAGCACATATAGTAGCTCTTTTCAGTATGTCGCTATCTGGCAGCAGCAGTTCGGGCAGCACATGTTTTTCAAAGTGTACCCCAAAGTATTGCGATGCATCGCAGGGCAGTTCATTGGGTAGATTGTCTACCGCCATCACATCTATAGTATCCTTAGTCCTGGCATATCCAGCCACTTCGTTCAGGCTATAGCGGTCTATCCCAAACACCGGATCAGCGATAGTGGTAGAGTCTAGCGTTATAGGCACAGACCCCTCCACATCGCAACTTATATCAGCTATCACACTTATCCGCCAGTCATTGCGTTTTATATCTTCTTTCTCAAACAGCCTGGCTATTCGCTGCTCCCAGTATATACCGTTCATCAGCACATCTGTCTGGTTCACATATGCCGAGAACAGACACTTGTAAGCCTCAGGGTGCGCATGAAAGTCGTCTCTGTGAAACATATTATTGTCCTTGCGGGCATAAAGGCTTGCACCCTTCAGGTGGGTAAATACAGGGTACTCATATTGGTGAGTCAGGTAGTCCATAGGCTCTACTTCTTCTATATCCAGCTTGTGCATCACATCCAGCACACCCGATGCTACCTTGCCCGACCCCGTCATAGCTATTTTTATATTCGGCAGTTTCACATGTTCGTATGCCTGCACTAGTTCATTATAGCTTTTTACTTTGTGTGCTGCTGGTAGGTCATAAACGCCCCATTTTTTGCCATAGGTCATCAGTCCGTTGTGTGCACCCACTATACCTGCATACATCCCAAAACCCAATATCCGTTGTTCATCACTATGAGTCAAGCACTCATAGTCTATCATTTTTATGTTTTTGGCTATCAATGCCTGCATCAATGGCCTATTGTGCGGTTGCTTCTTTTTGGTGTGCGAGAAGAAGAAGTAAGTCTTGCCCGGTATCAGGTAGTCTACAGGCACTTCTTTTATGCCCATCAGCACATCGCACTGGGTCATATCGTCGGTCAGGGTTATACCCTCAGCCCTATATTCCGCATCAGCAAAACATCGGGTAGGCGAGGGCTCCACTACTATTTCTACATCAGAGTAATTGTTCATTATATACCTGCATTGCTGCGGGGTCAGTGCTACACGTTCATCAGGCAATTTTTTCCTTTCCCTTATTAGTCCTATCCGGAGCATCTTTCGTATTTTTGCCGCAAATATAGCACAATCACTGCACCCGCCCGATGCCCATCGTCAGTTAGGCACCATCTGGCAGTTTACCACACTACAATGAGCCAATCCAATACATATACCGCCGCACCCACTACCGACAATTACTTCTCGTTTTACGAGCTGCCTGTATCGTTTCATCCTGATCCGCAGGTTGTTAAAGAAAAGTTTTACCAGCTCAGTCGTCGCTACCACCCCGACCATTTTGCTACTGCCGCCCCCGATGCCATGGTACACAACCTCCAAATGGCTGCCCGCAACAATCAGGCTTACAAAACCCTCCGATTCCCAGATGCTACCATGGCTTATGTACTGCAACTGCACAATCTCCTAACGCCCGACGAAAAATACAATCTGCCCCCCGCTTTCCTTATGGAAATGATGGACCTCAACGAGGCCATATCCGACTATGAAAATACACCTCACAGCCAGGATGCAGCACTTGCTGCCCGCAACTCATTAGCAGAACAGCTTCAGTCTTGGCAGCAGCAGGCAGATGCCCTTACCGCTCGCTATCAGCCCAATGCAGACAACTATGACCTATTGCTACAAATAAAAGACAGCTACTATCGCAAAAAATACCTGCTTCGCATACAGGAGAGGTTAGAAAAATAATTCCCGATTATGTAAACGGTAGTTCATTTTTTATTGGGAAATAAGGTTTATTTTCATGTTGTGTAATTGCAGTTTATACATACTATACCTATGAAAAAAGCCCGTATTTTTCTATTTGTTCAGTTGTTTTTTATCAACTCTACTTTGATGTTGTTAGGAGGATGCTTCTCCCGAAATGACGATGTGTACTGTTTTTATTACAACTCTGGAAACATTCTAGCTTGGAACAATGCCCAATCAATGCCCACTTTGGTCAATGATTCAGGTGTAGTAGCCCAATCACTCATGTTACAATTATTGCTACAAGACACCTCATACCTCTGCCAATCTACTGTTCACAGATACACCGATGGTGCAGCATATGCCTTCAAAAGCGAGACAAAAATTACATACATCGATAGCATACACATTGTAAGCAACAAAAGCTATGATGCATCACATCCCGCTGGCTCCAATCTTATCGACCTATTCTCCAATCCCGATCTCAAAGCAGGCATTCGTCGTATTCGTACCAATAGCGTAAATTTCTACCTCATGTATCCACCTACCGATACCGGTACTCATACATTCACCATTACTACCTTTACTGCCGATATACTCAAAAACATCGCAGTAACTTCATTACCCATCAAGCTGCTGTTATGATACCGTCAGGGCTGTAGGCCGTATACTACTTCTGCTGTTGTAGCCCTGCAGATACCCACCTAGCGTTAGTGGTTGTACTAGCTACCGAAAAAGTTTTTTTAGAAAACAGGCAAATAATTATTGCAC
>CAMDNC010000251.1 GCA_945902755.1 Flavipsychrobacter stenotrophus | reverse complement strand
TGTATGGCAGGGAAGGGGGGCTTCATACGTGGGTTGCCACGCTTACCCTCCAGCGACTCTATCAGTGCAGTTTCCTCGCCACATATATAAGCTCCCGCTCCTCTGTGTACGTATATTTCACAGTCAAAGCCAGTACCCATTATGTTTTTACCCAACCAGCCATTGTTTTTGGCTTCGGCTATTGCTTGCTCTAGTATGTCTGGTATCCATGCATATTCACCACGTATATACACGTAGGTAGCATTGCTGCCCAGCGCAAAACTGCTGATAAGCAAACCCTCTATAAATAAGTGTGGATGAAACTCCATCAAATACCTGTCTTTGAAGGTACCCGGTTCCGACTCATCAGCATTACACACCAAGTGGCGCGGAACCCCCTCGGGCTTGGCCAGAAAGCTCCACTTCATACCCGTAGGAAAACCCGCTCCACCACGACCTCTAAGGCCGCTTTTCTTCACTTCTTCCACTATATCCGCTGGCGACATTTTGAATGCCTTCTCAGCTGCACGGTAGCCACCATTTTTACGATAAGTATCATAATACCTGATACCCTCAATGTGGTCGTTTTCTAATAAGAGTTTTATTGCCATCTTAAAAATTTCAAAAAAATCAGTTTCTCACAACTGAGTTAGTAATTTATTTTTCTTTCCCTACCGATACACTTTGCCTCGCAAACAATACCCAATGTCCTTCTTCCCATACCCACACCTGTAGCACTTTCAGCCTGAATGACATCAGCTTACCATCCATCACCGCATCTATGTTGGCTATGCTGCGGGTGGCTACTGTATTGCCGCTGCTAGTTATTTCTGGTTTGGATGCATCAATCTTCTTGTATATCAGTTTGCCATTATACAGGTCCTCTATAAGCTCTCTTTTAGTTTCTATCCATCCGTTAGAATGTCCATACTGTAGTTTTTCGCTCAGCAGCCATTTCAGTGCCACACTATCTCTGGTTTCTAGTGCTTTGTCAAAGTCCGACACAGCATGGCTAACACTGCCATAGTCTGGCTGCTGTGCCCATACAGCACTACTGCACAAAGACAATATGATCAATAATAGTAGCCTCATTTTTTCTGTTCAAAAATCATTATATAATCTTCCAATGGGTCAAAGAAATAATCAGTCCAGCCATTTCGGTGGTTTTTCATTTCATCTTCACTCACGAAGCCTGTTTGCTTTACCGTCACTTTAGTACCACCATCACTGTTCTTTAGCAAGTAATGAACAGTAGTAGTGGGTATTTCTTTGCTCCAGTCTGCAATGTGCCAGGTATATACCAATTCAGTTTCAGTTACTTTAAGCACTGTGCCTGTAGCCCATCCATCAAACATTGAAAACTCTCCTCCTTCTTCTTGATCTAGTACTGCTGCTTCGCCGCTCCACTTTCTTATAAGTATTGGGTCCGTAAGCAGTTGCATCACTCTATGTACTGGTGCCGACAACAGAAAATCAAGTGTTAGTTCAAATGTCATCATGTTTAGTTGACAGATGCCCCCCTCAGTTCTACTATCAGTTGGTCAATTTTCTCCTTGGTCAGGTGCTCTCTATAAGTTTTTCCTAACTGCATCATAGGTGCATAGCCACATGCTCCTAAGCATTCAGCAGGCTTAAGCGTAAACAACCCATCAGGTGTCGTTTCACCAGCACCTATGCCTAGTTTCTCTTTTATATAGTCTATAATATCGTCACTGCCGTTTAGCATACATGGTCCGGTATGGCATACCTCCAGCAGGTATTTACCTACAGGTTTGGTATTGAACATGGTGTAAAATGTAGCCACTTCATACACTTCTATCGGCAAAATATCAAGTATAGAAGCTACATAGTCCATAACAGGTGCATCTAGCCAGCCACCAAATTCATCTTGAGCAAGGTGCAGCAATGGTATCAACGCACTTTTTTGTTTCCCTTCCGGATAACGTGCGATGATCTCATTCACCTTATTCATTTTTTCTGCACTAAATTGTATGTTCATCGGTTATTATTAGCATTATTTTAAACCTACTTTTTACTTACTCCTACCTGTAAAGTATAGTTTTTGTCTTATAAGATGACAAAAACTACCGTCTAATTATGCATCTAGCTCTCCAGCTATCACATTCAAGCTACTCAACGTCACTACCGCATCGCTCAGCAGTCCGTCTTTTACAATCTCCGGATAAGCCTGGTAATATATAAAGCAAGGACGGCGGAAGTGCAGACGATAGGGTGTACGACCTCCATCGCTGATCAGGTAATAACCCACCTCTCCGTTTCCACCCTCTACAGAATGATATACTTCGCCAGCTGGCACATCTATTTCACCCATTATCATCTTAAAGTGCCATATCAATGCTTCCATTTTTGTATATACATCTATTTTGGGTGGTATATGGTACTTGTCGGCATCTTTGGTGTAAAATATCTCTTTCTGAGCTGGGTCTTCTTTTTCTATTTTGGCTACTTTTTCTATCGCTTGTTGTATAATGCTGTAGCTCTCCCACATCTCCCCATTACGCACCATAAATCTATCATACACATCACCAGTGGTGCCTACAGGTATTTTGAAGTCAAAATCTTCGTAGGATGAATAAGGCTGTGCGACACGCACATCATAGTCTACACCTGCCGCACGCAGATTAGGGCCTGTAAACCCATAGTTCAGCGCGCGCTCTGCGTTAATAGGTCCTGCACCTATGCAGCGGTCCATAAATATGCGGTTCCGGTTCAGCAGCGATTCAAACTCTTTCAGCACCTTCGGAAACTGTGCCATAAAGGCATGTAGCTTAGTAAAGAAAACATCAGAAAAGTTGCGCTCAAAACCACCCACTCTACCAATGTTGGTAGTGAGGCGCGAGCCACATACTTCTTCAAAAAGCTCATATATCATTTCTCTTTGCTGAAACACATACGTAAACGGGGTAAGAGCACCGGTATCTACTGCTATAATAGAGTTGCATACCAGATGGTCTGCAATACGCGAAAGCTCCATTAGTATCACACGCAGATATTCCACGCGTTTAGGTAGGGTAAGTTTGAGTAGCTTTTCTATCGTCATATGCCAGCCCATATTGTTGATAGGGGCTGAGCAGTAATTTAACCTGTCAGTCAGGGTAGTTACCTGATAGTAGGGTCTGCGCTCGGCTATTTTCTCAAACGCGCGGTGTATATAACCAATAGTTGGTACTGTTTCTAATACACGCTCCCCATCTATCTCCATGATGTTCTGAAACACACCATGAGTAGCAGGGTGCGTAGGTCCCAGATTGAGCGTAGTGGTTTGTTTCTGAAGCGATTCTTCAGAAAGTTTTATATGCTGCTGCTGTTGCGTTTGTAATTCCATATACCCTGAATCCCTGAAGATTTCCCCTTGTTTTGAAATTAATACTAAATATTCACTCTGCTTACTTATTCATTTTCA
>CAMDNC010000250.1 GCA_945902755.1 Flavipsychrobacter stenotrophus | reverse complement strand
CTCGAAACCGGTATGTCCTTCACAGAGTTTACCTATCAGCTCATTCAGGGGTATGATTTCTACCACCTTTTCAGCAATCACAATGTGAAGCTGCAAATGGGTGGAGCCGACCAATGGGGCAATATTGTAACAGGTACAGAGCTCATACGTCGCAAGGCTGGTGGCGAAGGGTTTGCTTTTACCTGCAAGCTCATCACCAAAAGCGATGGCACCAAGTTTGGAAAAAGTGAAGGTGGTAACATCTGGCTCGATAGAGAACGTACCTCTCCTTATTTGTTCTATCAGTTTTGGCTCAACCTGCCCGATGCCGATGCTGCAAAAATGGCATTGGTATTCTCTTTCAAGCCTGTAGACGAAGTTAAAGCTCTAATAGCCGAGCACGAAACTGCATCTCACCTACGCAAGCTGCAAAAAGCACTCGCTGAAGAACTAACCATACTGGTACACAGCGAAGAAGACCTCGCATTTGCACGGCAAGCTTCAGAAATACTTTTCGGACAGTCATCTGTAGATGCCCTGCGCACACTCAACGAACAACAACTACTTGAGGTGATGGACGGTGTGAGACAAGTAAATGGCAACAAAGAATTGCTGGCTGAAGGACAGGACTTAGTATCCTTTCTGGCAGATACGGGCATCTTTGCCTCAAAAGGCGAAGCTCGTAAAATGCTACAAGGTGGTGGTATAAGCATCAACAAAGAAAAGGCTACAACGCCCGACTACAAACTCACTGAGGCTCAACTTTTAAATGGCAAGTACGTACTTATACAAAAAGGTAAAAAAGACTATACGCTGGCTATTTTCGGGTAGTGCACTTTATTGTTAGTCAAGTAAAAATGTCTGCAACTAATCCAAATGTTGCAGACATTTTTGTTTAGCCACCCTTTATTGCTACTAGGTAGTCTACTATCTTACTGCTGGTAGCACTGTCTATAGGCGCACCATATTTTTCAGTCATTTTATGCACCTCGGCAGTCCATGTAGCACGGTTAAAGTTTGGCTGTGTAACTATGTATCTCAGCGAATGGCATATAGCACAGTACGACACAAACTCTGCCTTACCTTCATAGTCTGGGAATTTCATTTCCTCAGGCTGAATCACCATTTCGCACACAGATCCCTGCTGCTTATAGGTGTGCTGGGGTGCCAGATAAAAACGGGATATAGGTGGCTGCTCGTAACAAGCCGTCATTGCTAGCACCACTACTGCCATTGTTATAGCTGTTTTTCTATACCTCATTGCGCCAGTAGGGTTATATGCTCCACAAATCCGCGTGCATAGCCGCTGCGGTTCCATTGTTTATCGGGTTGTGTGTTGCCCTTGCTGTCGGTGGCGCGTACGCATAGCATATGTTTACCCTTTCGGGTTGGTGTCCAGTTGCACCGCCACCGCTGCCAAGCATACTTACCTATGGGTGCATCCAGTGTTGCTGGTATCCATGTCTTGCCATCATCAGTCGATATTTCTACACGCTCTATTCCAGAACCATCGTTGAACGCCAACCCCTGCAGGGCACACATGTTACCCACTACTACAGTATCGGACTGTTTGGGCACTACAAATATCGAGTGCAGATTGATGTTTGTAACCGGTTTAGTTTCTTTAGCAAGGCTATCAGGTCTTTCTGTCAGTTGGTCATTGTTAGCTATTCGGTATGCCTTGGTCATCCAGTAGCCCTCATACTTATGGGTCAGCACATCTATATTGCCCAGCGCACCCACCCAGTACGATGCATACCAGCCGGGTACTATGAGCTTCAGCGGGTAACCATTCAGCATAGGTATCGGTTCACCATTCATTTCGTAAGCTATTAGCACCTCGTCGCTCAGTGCATGTGCGGCACTTAGCGACTTTATAAATGCAGGCACACTAGACAGTACTGGTTTGTCCATACCCGTAAACGTTACATCCACCGCATTTTTTCTGATGCCTGCCATAGCCAGTACATCGCGCAATTTCACCCCCTTCCACCAAGCATTACCCATAGCACCGTTTTTCCATTGGCTACCCGGCACATTGGGGTTGAAGGTAGAGCGCGAATTACCAGCACATATAGCCAGCGCCATCACACTATCGGGTGTAAACCGTGTACGAAGGTCTTGCATAGACAGTGCTAGCGGTATGCTCACAGCTCCACCTATACGCAGTCTGAAGGTGTCAATATCGATTCTACTAACCAGCTGCGGCATATGCCAGCGCACAAAAAAATACTCGTTAGGTGTAATGTCTTTTTTGAAAATTTCTAGTGGTGTTTCCAGCTGTGGTGGCCTGTCAGTGAGCAGGTGCATGCTACCCTTCTGCGGGTACTGCACTATATCTGTAAGGGCAATAGTATCGGTAGCCGCAGTAGTGGCCACAGGTTTATCTCCACACGATACCAACCCAAAGCACACTAACCCCAGCAAAAATGATATTGTAATTGTAGTATTTCGCAAACCTAAAGCCAATAGTGAGCATAAATCTAATATAAAAGTGGCACTAAACAAGGTGTGTCTTTCCATTAAGGTCAAATTCAATGACTTAACTAAATTAGTATTCTAGTTTAGAGAGCCGTCTCTTGATAAGTATAAGTTCTACCCCCCTAATTGTGATAATGCTGTTCGCTTTTTTGTCAATTTAACGCTGAGTTATAGGGAATCGGCAACATGTTAAACATATCTGTACACTCGTTAACATAAATAGTATCATTATGCTTTACCAAACAACAATAATTCCAGTAAATTTGTAGTAATTAAAACCTACTTATGGGTGCGGCAAAAGTTTTGGATAAAGAAATAAATCATTATTTAGGGCATCTAAACACCCATCAAAAAGAGGTGGTTTTGAGTGTGATTAAAACCTTCGCAAGTGAAGAAGAACAATGGTGGGACATTGTGGAAGGATCAGCGAAAGCATCTATAGAACGAGGTTTGAAACAGGCAGATGAAGGTAATGTGACTCCACATGGCGAAGTAATGAAAAAGTATGAAAAATGGCTGTCGAAATAACTTGGGCACCAGAAGCCGAGGAAACGTTCGATCAGAATTTCAACTACCTCTTAAATGAATGGGGTGATAAACAGGCTGAAAAATTCGTTCAGCAGACTGATCAGGTAATTATGCGCTTGCAGCTTTTTCCCGAATCTTATCCTCCTGGTAGCCAAAGTAGAAAATATCGCAAAGCTAGGCTCAATAAATACGTTGTTTTGTTTTATGCTTATTACAAAACCAAAAAAAAGATAACATTGGTGTCATTTTGGAATGTGAAACAAGATCCACATAAATTGAAATATTAGCACAAGTTAGCCACATAGCACCTGCAAGCAGACACCCAACCTAGCCAAGCATAATTTAATGATATTGAAATTGCTGATGAACAAATTTTACAATTATTCTTATTTTACTGTTATTCTGAAACTTAGAAATCTTACCATGACAAAAGCTGCATTATTCTTGTTTGTT
>CAMDNC010000249.1 GCA_945902755.1 Flavipsychrobacter stenotrophus | reverse complement strand
GTGTGCACGGTTCCATCTTCATTCAGTCCTTTGTGTTTCTGAATATATATTTTGCGCCAGTGCTTCCCCTTGCCATCATAGAGGTGTAGCCTGACACCTGCATTAGCCACCATCGCTCCCTTCAGGTTATTGTCAGTTTTAGTCTTGTTTTTAGATAGCTGCTCAAACAAACTATAATATGCCCCCTTGAAGTTAACATTGGCAGATAGCACCTTAGGCAACAGATAATCAGCACTTACCCCTGCACCTATCCTTAGTGGGTCGGTAGCACCACTTTCAATGTCCAGCAAGCGTGCCTCTCCTATAAACTTTAATTTCTTGGCCTGATTTTTCTTGATGTACACATCCACACCATCCTTTGTGCGAATGGTATCATTTTTGGCCATTGCCATAACAGGTAGGCATAGGAAACTAACTACTACAAAAAACAAATGACGGGTAAATATCTGCTGCATAAAATACTTTTAATGAAGATTGTTTTTTTATTCTCCACTACTACATACGATAAAACCAGACAAAGCGTATGCAGTTATATAAAAATGATATATTGAGCAAATATATAGCAGATATTGGGCTGTAACAAATTACGAAACTATCAAGCCTTTGTATATGGTGTTGTCGCCTCATTTAGTAGCACTTTCTACCCCTTCCCCTTCATCCATTTTCACCTCCACAGGGTCTGGACCGTATTTATTTGCACCCCTTTTGCCTTTCTGACACAACTTATAAATCAAAGCACCTATCGTAAACAGTGAAGGAAAAAACAACAACAGCATTACATCTAGGTAAGTATTATTTTTCACGTCTAAGAAACAACTAGACAATGTTACGAAAGTAGAAAAAATAACAAAAACTGCCAATATAGTAAGTGTCAATAACCATCTCGCTCTGTTGCCCGTATCATGTAACCGCCTCACCATTGCTGACAGAATAGTGGGAATCATCAATATATTATAAACAGTGAGAACAACCCTGAATGAAAAAAATTCACTGGTCATCTGATCTACCATCAATGCTACAAACCAAAAAACTATAAAGAACAACATAAAGCGCAAAAATGCATTCCGAGTCATTCTTCCCTTCATGCGTCCTAAGTCGGTAATAGCTTGCAAGAAATGTTTCATGGTGTTCTTTTTGTAAAATAAAAACTTACATCACTCTTCTAGCTACACAACTACTTATAAACCTTACTATCCACTAATCTATCCTTCCCCCTCCCCTACATCCGTTTTCACCTCCCTTGGGTCTGGTCCGTAGTTATTTGCACCCTTAATACCTGATACCGACAATAAGATTATAAGTACAATTATCGAAACAATATGCGTATAAACTAAATACTCTAGAATATCATGATAATCTACAGTTTCTGATTCTATTGATAAATCAAACAAGATTAAAACTAAAGCATTTGTTATTCCAGCAATCCCAAGTAACAACCCTACCCATTTTCCAGTTATTCCTGCATCATGTACTCTCCGAATCATAGAACTATAAGTAGGCATCAAAAAGATAACTACATACATTTTTGAAAATAACCTAAACACCCTAGTCAAAAGAGTAACATCATCTAAGGCAAGAAATATCAAGTACAAGAAAATATTGATTATCATAAATTGCCAAAATGCCCATCTAGTCATCCTACCCTTGGCAAGTGAAAAGTTTTTGATAGCAAAAACGAAATGTTTCATGGATACTATTTATTGGCAAATTACTACAAACCACAAAAAAACCTATTTCGCCGCTCCCCTGCACCTATCGCTACAGTACTTCACCTCATCCCATACCTTCTCCCATTTTTTGCGCCATGCAAATGGTCGTTGGCACACCACACATATTTTGGTGGGCAGGTCCGCCTTTTTCACGGTTTTGTTATGCTGCTTCATCGTCGTTGTCTTCTTCGTTCTCGTCTTCAAACAATGTACCTATACTCAGTGGTTTTTCCTTGGTGGTTTTGCGGTGGGTATGTGTTTTTAGTATGCGCTGTGCATCTTCTTTCACTGTAGTTTCCTTGCGCCATGTCCAGGCTATCTGGGCTGCAGTTTTGCGGCTTTCATCTACATCTACTATGGGTGCAGGGTAGTCTTTACCCACCACACAGCCATACATAGTTTGTTCCATTTGGCTCATCTTCCAGGGTTCATGTATCAGCGCACTGGGCAGCGAGCGCAGTGCTGGCAGCCATTGCCTTATGAACACCCCATCTGGGTCGTGGTCATACGAGTTTTTTATGGGGTTGTATATCCGCAGGGTATTTATCCCTGTCACACCTGCCTGCATCTGAAACTGTGGAAAGTGTATACCCGGCTCATAGTCCAGAAACTGCCTCGCCAGATGGTACGCCCCTGTCTGCCATTCCTGCCACAGATTATACACCAGAAACGACACCAGCATAGCCCGCATCCTGAAGTTGATATACCCTGTCTGCATCACACAGCGCATATTGGCATCTACTATAGGCACGCCTGTGTTGCCACTCATCCATGCCGCCACATACTCAGGGTTGTAGGGTTTTATCTTGTCATTATACCCCCTGTTCACATGCTCAAACTCCATGCGGCATTCCTGCTCAAACTTCTGTATGAAATGACAGTGCCAGTGCAACCGTGATATAAACTGGCTCAGTGGTCTTTTGTTGGGCGCAGTATCATAGTGCTGCAGCGTATAGTTATACACCATACGCATAGATATATTGCCCCATGCCAGGTACGGCGACAACCTGCTGCATCCCCGCCTTGCTAGAGCTGGCTTAGATATATGTTTAGCATAGTTCACATACCGCACCTTCAAAAAATCCTCCAGATACCGCCATGCCATCAGCTCTCCACCCTCCTGAAAGTTAGCATTACGAGTAGTTATTTCTACAGGCAGCTCATCTCCTTTCAGCCTTGCATACACATCCGGTTCTAGCTCCACAAACTTCAGTTGATTCGTATCCAACATCAGCGGCACACTATTCATTTTCTGTTTCCACAATCGCTGCCAGTTGTTGCGGTTTTTCAGCTTTCTTATGATGCCATTGGTTGGGTACTCTTGCCAGTGTATGTTGTTGCGTTTGCAGTAGGCACCCACCGCTATATCTCGGTCATAGGTCAGCCTGTTGCCCGTCTCTTCATACGAGTATATTGTGTGTATCTCATACACCGCTGCTAGTTGTTGCAGCACCGGTAGCACCTCATTGTGCAGCACTGCTATTTGCCCACCATACTCCGCCAGCCGTTGTTGCATATCGGTCAGGCTCTCGTGCACAAACCGCCAGTGGCGCACATCACTATCCGCATATGCCATTACACTCGGCTCATAACAATACAACAGCAGCACAGGAAGTCTGGCTTCTTGTGCTGCTACTAGCGGCTCATGGTCTGTAAACCTCAAGTCACGCTTATACCATACTATATTTATGGTTTGTTTACTCAATACCCGGTTTCTTTATTAGCTGTGGCATAGTTTCAGGTTTGGCATACGTCA
>CAMDNC010000248.1 GCA_945902755.1 Flavipsychrobacter stenotrophus | reverse complement strand
CTCGTCCATGCTCCACCAGGGGTAGCACTGCTCAGGGTGCTGCTTACGCCCTCGCAGAAAGTAAGCAACCCTGTGATGGGGGCCGGAAGGGGGAGTACTGTGAATGTAGTAGTAGTGATACAGCCTGCGGCTGTAGTATAAGTAATGGTGGCTGTGCCGGGTGCTGGTGTGGCTGAAACTGCAGTAACAACACCAGTACCTAAGCCTACTGAGGCTATAGCTGGATTGCTGCTGCTCCATGTACCACCTGCTGATGGATGCGTCAATGTAGCTGTAAGTCCCTGACACGCTGAAGTAGTACCTGCGATGGCAGCAGGGGCTGCAGTGACTGTAATAATTGTTGATGTGGTACAACCTGCACTTACTGCGTAAGTAATTCGGGAGGTTCCTGGTGTTACACCTGTAACTATACCAGTAAGAGAACCAATAGTTGCGACAGAAGTAGTTCCACTAGTCCAAGTACCGCCGCCAGTACTATTTGATAAAGTTATTGTAGAACCCGGACAAACAGAAGATGGACCGATTATAGGACCAGCTGCTGATATAACACTAACCGTTGTAGTAACACGGCAACCGCTAACTGTGTAAGAAATTGTCGCAGTACCCAATGTAATGCCAGTGACTATACCACTGGTAATACCTACTGATGCTACAGTAGTAGGTACACTCGTCCAGAAACCACCAGGGGTGGCACTGCTGAGTAGTGTAGTGGCACCAATACATAATGAAGGAGAACCTGTGATGGGGGCTGGAAATGGATTGACTGATACGGTAGCAGTAGAATAACAAGCACCACCAAATGAGTATGAAATTGTTGCTGTACCCAAAGCATTACCAGTTACGATACCCACAGTAGGTAAAACTGAGGCAATAGCAGGGTTGCTACTGCTCCAAGTCCCCCCAGCAGGAGTGCTGTTAAGTGTAGTAGTTGTGCCTAGACATGCAATAAAAGTACCCGTTATTGCAGACGGAATAGCCACAACAGTTACAGTTACAGAAGCAATACAACCTGAAACATGATAAGAAATACTAGCAGTTCCTGTGGCAATACCAGTAACGGTGCCACTTGATAATCCAACTGTTGCAACAGCAGGGTTACTGCTTGTCCATGTTCCTCCAGTGCTAGCATTGGACAGTGTTGACGTGTAACCAGAACAGACCAACAAGTTACCAGTTATCGGTGTCGACAACGCAAAAATATTCACTACAATAGGTATTCGCACACTCGGACAGCCCGCAACAACTTGGGACACATAATAAGTAGTGGTACCAACTGCGGCAGTTGAAGGTGTTGGCGGTATACTACTACTAACACCACCAACCGGAACAGTCCACCATTGCAATGTACCTATTCCAGAAGCTGAAAGAGGAGGTGCCACAGAACCTAAACAATATGACAAACTTGCAGGCGCTGTAGGTGGAGGAGTAGCACCAGGCGGCAAAACAGTAATCAAGAAAGTTTTACCCGCACATCCTGCAGCTGCTGTCGTACCAGTAATAGTGTAAGTGATAGGAGCTGTAATTGCCATCACATTAACTGTTGTTGTCAAACCTACAGTTGTTGACAGATAAGTGCTTGGAGCCCATGTCCAAGTACTGCCAAACCAATCTGCTGTACTACCATTAATAATAGTCATAGGCAATGTACTACCACTGAATGAGCAAGAAGTAACTGTATCAACCGTATCTCTTGCAATACCATTGACAACTACCTGTGGACTAGCCAACGCACTATCTATACCTAACAAACCGTTAAATACATATGCATATGAAAGCTCTGTACTATCCCCTGCCGCAATAGTTCCTAAATTGTAAACCAAACCTATTGCAACATCACTAGTCACAGGGCCAACAAAATTAAAACCACCCCATCCAGTAGACCAAAGTGTAGCCAAATTAACAGCAGGATTCATCGGCCATCCTGAGTGTATAAAAGCTTTTGCTCTACAGTCTTTGGTAGAAAGCGAAAGGGTTTGCGTAGTGTATAAAGTTCCCGTTGCAGTAACCATAACCCTATGCAAATAATCATTTTGATAATTTATCACATTAGAAGTTACGAATGACCCACCAGCCGCAGTTTGATCATTGTCGGGGTCTGTTTCCCTAACATAATGTACACCTACCAACGGTGTACCACCCGTATTTCTCAATTTAACTTTCATCTTAACCCAAGATGCAAGCGTATCCAAAACAGTAGTTTGTGTTATTTGCAATGCACCAGCTGTACCTTGCCAAATACCAGTTATAACTCCCCCACTATTAGTGTAAGAAATATTGGTTCCCGTAAGACCAGCAGCTCCATTATAACCAGAACTTACTCCTAAAAAATATTGAGCTTGCGCCTCGCTGTGAGCACCATTAATTTGTATTCCCCAACCTTCATATGGTGTGCCGGGCATGGAGTAATCTCCAAAAAAACCAGGCGTACCTGTAGTCCAGCCATCTAACCCAGCGTCATATACCATCATCAATCTTTGGTTAGATGCACCAGTAAAAGCAGCCAATCCAGGATCATAAAAATTGAACGTGGGAGATCTTGTGTGAAATCCAGCAGGAGGAAGCCTAGTTGAGCCTAATGAACCGTTTGGTGCAACACCAACCTCCACATATCTACCTTGAAGAAAAATCTGATCACCTATCATTTGCGCATATGATGAGGACGTGACAGACATTAATAAAAGTAAAAGAATTCCTAAAACACTAGTAAACCGACTATTCATATTAAAACTCAAATTTAGAAATACATGCTTGGCAATAAAATTAGTTAATTACCTCAAAAAAATAACAACTACGAAGTAGTTTTTTAATACAAACTAGACTTTCTCGGTATTAAACATATAACACAACACAAAATCTACAAAAAAGTACACCTATTATTGGCGTATATATTTCTTTGAATGTTAGTGCTAAATACAACAAAAAAGGAAAAAAGTGAATTCTATTTATATACACTTACTAATCATACGAATAATTATAAATTCGTTTTGAACAGTAAAAGGGAACAACTTTTTAGCTGTTCCCCTTCAATAATTTATTTATCGACCGCTCTTACTGCTCCATCACAAAGTGGAAGACTTTGCGCTCTGTGCCGTGGTGGAGGGTGAGTAGGTACATGCCGTTGGCAAGGGTATTGTCGAGTTGGATGCCCATGTCGATCTTGCCTTGTTGCGCTTTTACTGTCCCTCTGTACACTACTTGTCCCAGCATGTTCGTTACTTCTACTTCTAAGTCGCCAGTGGTGTTGCTGCCGATGCTGCCCTTGATGCTGAACGCACCTTTGTTTGGGTTCGGTATCAACTTCACATCCATCGCTGTGCTTGTTGACTGGACATTCAGCGGGAACACCGTGATGAACACCCAGTCGTGGGTGCCTATGTTGGCACATACACCACTGCTCGTTACCACACAACTGATAGAGTCGTAATCTGCGAATATGCCTGTGTATCTGTCGCTCGTTGCGCCTGCTAT
>CAMDNC010000247.1 GCA_945902755.1 Flavipsychrobacter stenotrophus | reverse complement strand
GCCATACCCATTTTATCAACGTCAGCCTGAGTTTTTGGCTCTACAGCTATTGCGATAACGGGTTCTGGTATGAACATGTTTTCCAGTACAATTGGGTGTTTCTCATCACACAGCGTATCTCCAGTTTTTATTTCTTTGAAACCTACAGCAGCACCTATATCACCCGCTTCAATGAAATCGATTGGGTTTTGTTTGTTAGCGTGCATCTGCATGATACGGCTTATACGCTCGTTTTTGCCAGAACGCATATTAAGCACATAAGAACCTGCATCCAAATGACCTGAATAACAGCGGAAGAAAGCCAGACGACCCACAAAAGGATCGGTCATGATTTTAAATGCCAATGCAGCGAATGGCTCTTTTGCATCTGGTTTACGCTCTATTTCTTCGCCAGTATCTGGGTTTGTACCTTTGATAGACTCAACATCTACTGGGCTAGGCAAATAACGAATAACCGCATCCAAAGCTGTTTGTACACCTTTGTTTTTGTAAGCAGAACCACACATCATAGGTATGATGCTGAGATCGATAGTTGCTTTGCGTACAGCTTCGTGTATTTCTGCTTCAGATATGCTATTAGGATCTTCGAAGAATTTCTCCATCAAAGTATCGTCATACTCAGCAACTGCTTCGACCAGCTGTGCGCGCCAGTGTTCAACATCATCTTTCATATCTTCAGGAATCGGAACTTCAGTGTATGTCATACCCTGAGTTGCGTCATCCCAAATGATACCTTTCATTTGTATAAGATCTACCACACCTTTGAAGTTATCTTCGGCTCCTATAGGCAACTGTAATGGTACAGATTTCGCACCTAGCATATCACGCACCTGCTGCACCACCATAAGGAAGTCGGCACCGATACGGTCCATTTTGTTTACGAAACCAATACGTGGAACTTTGTAACGGTTAGCCTGGCGCCATACTGTTTCAGACTGTGGCTCCACACCATCTACCGCCGAGAACAAAGCAACAAGACCATCCAATACACGCATAGAACGCTCTACTTCGATAGTAAAGTCAACGTGACCTGGAGTATCAATGATGTTGAATTTATATTTCTTAGAATCAGGAGTAGTTTTTCCTTGCACCATAGGGAAGTTCCAGAAACAGGTTGTAGCAGCAGAGGTAATGGTAATACCACGCTCTTGCTCCTGTGCCATCCAGTCCATGGTAGCAGCACCTTCGTGCACTTCACCTATTTTGTGGTTTACACCTGTATAGTAAAGAATACGCTCGGTAGTAGTTGTTTTACCGGCATCAATGTGTGCAGCGATACCAAAGTTGCGCTGTAAGCGGAGATCAGCCATTGTTTTATGTAGTTAAAATTGTTTTTCTTTTAAATTGAGGTGCGAAGGTAAGATTTTAATAGGGAAATAAACAAACATGCGAGTGTGTTATACAAAAAAAACACCAACATAATACTAAAATAAACAAGGGGTTGCTATCATCACCACCTATTTGTGTCTTAGACAAACCATTATGCATCAATACATGAACAAAATAAGGCAGTTGTTATTGGTGTTCATTTTGCGATTTTATGTTATATACCACAATATGTGTTACTTCCCGAATCTGTTTTTCAATGCACTCAATGCATCATTCATACTTACCGGCGGTGCTTCTTTTTCTTTGTTTTGCATAGCTGGTTTTGGCGAATTTCTAGGCACACCTGTGTTTGGTTTACCTTTTGTAGTGGCAGGTGGCTCTTGCGCTTGTTTTATAGACAGTCCTATTCTTTTACGTGCTTTATCTACTTCCATCACCTTTACCATTACCTCCATATTCAGCTTCAGCACCTCGTTAGGGTCGGTGATATACTTATGTGCTATTTCAGACACATGTACTAGTCCATCTTGCTTTACACCTATATCTACAAATGCACCAAAACGGGTAATATTAGTAACAATACCTGGCACTATCATACCTGCATGCACATCTTCTATCCCAAAAATATTAGCAAACTCAAACTGGCGAACTTCACTACGCGGATCTAAACCCGGTTTTTTCAGTTCATTTATAATATCTCGTATGGTATGCTCTCCTATGTCGGTAGTTATGTATTTTTTAGGGTCTATTTGTTTTATGAGTGTTTCATTTCCTATCAGGTCTTTGATTTGTACTGTAAGGTCAGTTGCCATTTTGTTTACAATGCTATATGCCTCTGGGTGTACGGCACTAGCATCGAGTGGGTTATCCCCCTCTTTGATACGTAAAAATCCCGCACATTGCTCATAAGCCTTTGCTCCCAATCGAGGCACCTTCATCAACTGACTGCGTGAGCTGAATCTGCCCAACTCATTGCGATGTGCTACAATATTGGCAGCTATTGATGGACCTATGCCGCTCACGTAGCTCAACAGGTGTTTACTGGCGGTATTGAGGTTTACCCCCACTGCGTTTACGCAGCTTATGACAGTTTGGTCTAGACGCTCTTTTAGGCGCACTTGGTTTACATCATGCTGGTACTGCCCTACCCCTATGCTCTTAGGGTCTATTTTCACCAGTTCTGCCAGTGGGTCCATTAGTCGTCTGCCTATACTGGCTGCACCACGTATGGTTATATCCTGATCGGGAAACTCTTCGCGGGCAATCTCTGATGCTGAATAGATAGATGCACCATCTTCATTGACCAAAAAAACAGGCAAACCCAAATTCAGTTTTTTTATAAAACCTTCCGTTTCTCTACCTGCAGTACCATCACCGATAGCTACCGCCTGTAACTGCTGCTGCTGAATCAGGGTGCGCACTCTATGCTCTGCATCTGTCAGTCTGTTTGGTTCATGTATATAAATTAGGTCTGTTTTAAGTAGATTTCCTTTTTCATCCAGTGCCACTACTTTGCATCCGGTACGATAGCCGGGGTCTATAGCCAGTATACGTTTGCTGCCTAGCGGAGAGCTAAGTAGAAGTTGTCTAAGGTTTTCCGAAAATACATTTATCGCTTCTTCATCTGCTTTAACCTTGAGTGCCATTCTGAATTCGCTCTCTAGGCTCACCTGCAGCAACCTTCTATATGCTTCTTTAACCGCTTTGCGCACTTGCTCGCCAGATTCATTGTTACTCTTGACAAATATTTCTTCGATAAACTGAAGTGCCTCTTCTTCATTGGGGGCAATAGTTAACCTAAGTACACCTTCCATAAAGCCACGCATTACAGCCAGCAGCCTGTGCGATGGGATCTTGGAAACCGGCTCTGCGAAATCGTAATAATCTTTGTATTTGATGCCTTCTGCCTCTTTATCTGATATTACTTTGCTTTGTACATCAGCTTTGTGTTCGAACATGCGACGCATACCAGCTCGTACTTGTGCATTTTCATTTACCATTTCTGCAATGATATCTCTGGCACCCTGCAGGGCATCTTCGGGGGTTTTTACATTTTCTGTTACATACCCAGCCGCTGCTAGCATAGGGCTGGTATTATCTTGAGCTAGTATGGTAAGAGCCAAAGGTTCCAATCCGTTTTC
>CAMDNC010000246.1 GCA_945902755.1 Flavipsychrobacter stenotrophus | reverse complement strand
AGTAACAGTGGCTGTGTAAGTAAATACAGTAGGTACTGTAGTAACACTCGATGTCTGGAAATACACAGTGCTTGCTGTACCTCCTGTGTAAGGAATAGTTGCTGCAGCGTTGGTATACAAATTAGTAGTAGGCGACCAGGTAGCAGCCGCAGAAGATGACAAAGCAGTAACACTACCATTACAAACACTAGTAGTAGCAGGAGTAATAGTAGGTGTAGCAGGCACAGGATTGAGGCTAACTACAGTAGTGCCGCTCATTGAACAAGTACCATTAGATGCCACTAAAGTGTATGTTCCAGTTGTCGTAGCTGTAACCGAAGGAAGAACTGGATTCAGTAAGGTAGAAGTAAATCCCCCCGGACCAGTCCATGTGTATATACTACCGCCTCCGCCTACACCGCCATTTAGTGTTACAGGATTACCTGGACAAACAGGACCAGTATTCGTGGGTGAAACGGTAACAGGGCATGGCGACCATCTGAGAATTGTGTTGACACCTGGTAAGGTGGTGTGATTGGTATACCAAGTACCTACAGTGGCCGTAGCATAACCCGGAGGGGTATAATTGACTGTTTTATAATCTGTGGTACCATTTGCAATACCGATAGTAGCGGGAGTGCCGGCGGAAGTACCATTGTATCCCGTAAGTGTGCTGGACCCATACCAAAATTCAATTACATTGGTCGTTTCATATAGTTTTACCTGAAAATTCATATTCCCAGACCCAGAGGTCCAGAAACCACCATTTAATGCCCAGTTGGTATATTGAATAGTGAAAACTCTATTAGGTGCTGTGCCGGTTGTTTGCCTGTAAGCAGTACTTCCACCACCAGTCATATCTCCCCATACAGGTATTAATGCTCCTAAACCAGGTATATTGCCGGGTACGTTTACAAATGGTGTTCCTCCAAAATTAGACAGTGATTGCCAACCATGGTTACAGGCAGAAAGCTGGGTATAGTTTACTCCACAATAGTTAAATGTAAAACCGATGGGGATACTGGTTATAGTCACATCTAATACTGCAGCACCTAATCCACCAATAACAGTACCCGTAGGCGCAATGCTTGTGTAGGTACCGCTTAACACCGAATAAAAATAACTAGCAGTCGTTTGGCTATAACTCACTATACTCATAAGTGAACTACACAAAACAAATATACTGGTCTGTAAAAAACGCTTCATAAAAGTAAAAATGTTGATTTGCTTAAGGTGTAACAAAACACCTCAAAAAGTAAATATAAGTATAATGCCATCTCAGGCAAATTTTCTCTCTAATTATTTAATGAAATCTTTTGCCCAGATACTCGTCGGCGTGATTTATTGATTGGCGAGTGTGGAAGAAAAAATGTTAGCAAGAATATAAATGGATTGCAACATAAAGTAAATTGAATTCAGAATTAATAATGACGAATTCTCTCACAACCTACTTAACTTTATGTTTACTGTGAAGTGTTTCGCATTCAGTAAAATTTAAAATGGAATACAAAAATTACTATAAAATACTAGGTGTTGAAAAACCAGCATCTCAAGAAGAAATCAAAAAGGCATACCGCAAATTGGCAGTAAAATTTCATCCAGACAAAAATCAAGGCAATAAAAAGGCGGAAGACACCTTCAAAGAAATAAACGAGGCATATGACGTACTGGGAGATGTCGATAAAAGAAAAAAGTATGACCAACTAGGCGAAAATTGGCAACAATATTCTAACCAAAACAATCAAGAATATTACACTCACTCAAAAAATAGATCTAATCAAAACCAAAACAACAATAACGAAAGCAGATTTTCCGACTTCTTTGAATCTATATTCGGATACAACGACAATATTAAAAGCAACAGCACAAAAAGGAGAGGTGAAGACCATCAAGCAAGCACCACCATTACCCTCGAAGAGGCTTTTTATGGCACTACCAGACATGTAAATCTAGCCACATCTCAACTGAATTTGAAGCTAAAACCAGGAATAGCTGACGGGCAGGTTCTGAAAATGAAAGAAAAAGGCGGGCAGGGAATCAACGGTGGACCAGCAGGAGACCTGTATATAACTGTAAATATCGCCTCGCATGGTAAATATGAGAGAAAAGGCAATGACTTATATGCCGACGAACCTCTTGATGCTTTTACTGCGATAAAGGGTGGCAAACAAATAGTAACAGCCATCGACAAACAACTTACAGTAACCATTCCTCAAGGCACTGATAGCAATAGAGTTTTCAGACTGAAAGGAATGGGGATGCCTGATTACTCTGACTCTAAAAAAAGAGGAGATTATTACGCAAGACTAGTAATATCCGTCCCAAAAAACCTGACTGCAAAAGAAAATAACTTGCTAGATGAACTAATAAAAATCAGAAACAACCAGTAATACTTATAACTGATAGATCAGTCTGATTGAAAATAAATTATTGAACTGTCCCCTAGTGCCATAACCATACCCTGAGGGAATCCTCTCCATAGGCCGTATATCGACTATGGAATAATGAAATCTTACCCCACAATGTAACTGCTTGTGTAGATGCCTGCCAATACCCAGTACATAATTGATATCTGTACTAGAAAATCTGTTTTTTTCGGCATCTATGTATAGCGGTTGTGGCTCCAATATTGTTTCATTGGTCTTTACCAACCTGTTATAGGAGATACCTGCCTCACCGACATACTTACTTTTTTTGTAGCGAACCACTACTGGCAACTCAATGTAACTTAAACCAATATGGCATTGAGCAATATAAGTACCCGCATATACCGACTCTACTACCGCATCGCCCCTACTACCCTTTTGCGAATACAGCATCTCTACTCCCAAACCCCATTTTGCAGATAATTGCACATTCACAAAAACACCCGCAACTATTCCCGGCTTTTTGTAACCAAAATATCTGTCACCATCCACCTGTGCAAGATTAAGTCCAATCAATGCACCTCCCGAAAACGACTTATACTCCTCCTCGTAAAAATTTGATTGAGCATACAGTTGTTTATCCAACGCTAGCAAAAGCAAAGTGGTGAGTAGCGAGCATATGATTCGACTGGTCATCTACAGATTTTAGTTCACTACAAATCTTCTTTTTTCTCCAATTCGCCTTCATCTGTATAATACTCCCAAAGACCTGTCTTCCTGGGTGTATACACCGACTTGTAAAGGGTTTTTACTAGCTTACCGCCAGTGAGCGGATCTTCCACCAGCAACGTATCCTGATATCTATTTCTATCGGCTGTATAAAAACCTAGTGTTTTTAGTTTTCCATTTGCATAGTAGTCTCTGTATTCTCCACTCATACAACTATTGGTACCGTCCTTGTCTGTTATCATTGCATAATGGACTTCAGTTTTTACTCTCCCATCTTGATAGTATGTTGCCCAACTCCCCACCGGTTTGCCGCGCAGGTAACTTCCAGTTATTTCAACAGAACCATTAGCGTCGTACTGTATCCAATGCCCATGTTGTAAATAGCCGTCACCATTGGGTATAATACCACCCTCCGCCACAACTTTCGATTTTTT
>CAMDNC010000245.1 GCA_945902755.1 Flavipsychrobacter stenotrophus | reverse complement strand
CCGTAAGTCCTGCAAAATCGCGTGCTACCCTGTATAGTGCCTCTGCCTGATAAGTATTGGTTTGAAAGAAGGATTTGGGGGATATCTTAAATCTGTAATCTTCCAGTTTTTCTTCTATATAACTTTTGCCATACCAGCATACTACCTCTAGGTCGTGTATGGTATCGTTGAGCTTGGGGTTGATAGTATAGTTGAGCGAGGTGATGCCGGGTACATTGTCTAGTATGTGTTGCAGTATGGCTTCACGCTCTGGCACATCTTCGTTGTGTATTACCAGATTCACCAATATCTCGCCGGTAGTAGCTATACGGATGATGACATTGCGCAGCCAACCAGTGTGTGCTTTGAAGTCGTAATAAGGATGCTGACGAGCTGTAGTATATTCTCGCAATACGGTTAACAGGGTATTAGTCGGATCTTTTTGTAGGTAGCAAGTGTGTATTTCCACTACTTTATCGAACAGACCGGGAGCATGAAAACCCAATGCAGGCTCTGGGGTAAATTTATCGGCGCGTTCGCCTATTTCCTCAAAGGTCCGGTAACGACTGGCCGAGAAGGTGAACTCCAATTTGTTGCGGTAATATCGCTCGTGCGGGCTGCCTATTATGGGCTGTATGGGTGGTAACTCCACATTGCCTATGCGCTGTAGCTGATCTACTACCTGCTGTTGCTTGTATACCAGTTGCTGCCGATAAGGTAGCATCTGCCATTTGCAGCCTCCACATACCCCAAAGTGCTGGCAAAAAGGATCTATTCGCTGAGGCGATGGCTGCACCAAACGAGTGGTGCGCCCCTGAGCCCAGCTTTTTTTGTCTTTTATGATTACGGCATCAATAACATCGCCTGGTATGGCATTGTCTACAAACAGTACTTTTCCGTCGTCTAGACGAGCTATACTTTTGCCCTCTGCGGCATAAGACTCTATAGTGATGTTGAGTAAGGGAGCTTGTTTTTTCTTTTTGCGTGCCAATGTTAACGTAGATTAATGGGCGAAGATAGGCAATTAGACGTTGCAGCAAAACCAATAACACGGCTGCGTCCTATCTCACTCCAGCATACATCAGCTCTATGATACGCACCACTTCCCTACCCTCTTCTGCACTGGTCATCACAGAATGATTGTGCAATAAAACATCTACCACGTTTTGTATCACCTTGTCATGATTACTCATAGAGCCCTGGTATAGCCCATAGTCATTAGACTTGGCAGTGATATTAATAGGTGGCAGTGCTTCACCCTTCAGTTGCTGGTATTCAACGGTATTCAGGTATTGCCCCCCTATCTTCACCGTGCCATTCTCTGCAAAAAGAGTAATAGACCCCTCCATATTGCGCTGATAGGCACAGGTAGTAAAGTTAAAGTTGATAATAGCACCATTGGCAGCCCTCAGTACAAAACTGCCTGTATCTTCTACCTCTGTGTTGTGCTGGTGTGCATAATTGCTGATGATGCCTTCTGCATCTGTAATAGCCCCATTGAGGTAGTAGAGTATATCTACAAAATGGCTAAACTGTGTAAACAGACAACCACCATCTTTAGCCTTTACCCCTCGCCAGTCGGAACCAGCGTAGTAGGCATCACCACGATTCCAAAAGCAGTTGACCTGTATCATGTAGACATTGCCCAATTGCTGCGATGTTATGAGTTGTTTTACTGCCTGCACCGGCGGGTTATATCTGTTCTGTTTTACTGCAAAAATGGTTTTGCCGCTCTCTTTACCAGCAGATATCATATTAGTACACTCTGCCACGCTGAGTGCCATTGGTTTTTCTACTACTGTGTGCATACCTGCATGGAGGCCGGCTATGGTGTGCGCCTCATGCAGATAGTTGGGGGTACATACACAGAGCACATCGGCGGGGGTAGCTGCCATCATAGCCTGCATAGAGGTGTAGAATGGCACACCAAGTGGCACTGCTTCAATTACAGTTGCATTTGTATCGCATACGGCGACTAACTGTGCAGAAGGATTTAGCTGAATTTGAGCTGCATGGCGACGACCAATGTTGCCAAAACCAATTATAGAAAAACGTATCTTATCGTACATCAGCTGTAAAAGTATAAAACCAAAACGGAAGATAGAGCGTATGTAGTATAGAGTCAGACAAAACAGCCTGAAAAAAATCTTCATTCAAAGGATACTACAGACCAAAAACCAATAAAAATGAAATACAACGAAGCAGAAAGACTAGTAGCTGTGAACAGATTTCATCAATTCAATTTTGACCTCAACAAAAACCTGCATAGCCTATTGCGATTAGCTACAGACATATATGAAACGCCGGTAGCGTTTTTGACTTTAGTAGACAAAGATGATCAGATGTTTAAGGTATGTTATGGATTTGAAGTGCAATTGATGCCCCGCAACACCTCCTTTTGCACCCATGTAGTGGCTCTAGAGGAACCTATGGTAGTGGCTGACGCCAATGCAGACAACAGATTTACTGACAATCCTATGGTGATGCACCCACCCCACATACGTTTTTATGCAGGAGCACCACTAACCACTAATGATGGCTTCACTATAGGTACGCTTTGTGTAATGGATGTAAAAAGTAAAGAAACTACTGAAAATAAAAAGCATCAACTGCACATACTAGCACAACAAACCATGAACCTGATGGAACTGGAGTTGACACACAAAATGCTGAATGAAAAAATGCAACAAGTAGCTGAACAAAACAAAGTACTTAGAGAGATTGCTTTTATTCAGTCGCACGAGTTTAGAGGGCCATTGACTTCGATAATGGGGCTCATGAACATTATAAGACAAGAAGCAGATACGGTTTCACACACTTACTACCTACAACTAATGGATGAAGCAGTAAAAAAACTAGACGAGAAAATACACGTTGTAGTGAAAAGCACTGAGGTAGCAGAATCTACTTGGAGGGCTCTTGCTTAATGTGCAATCGAGTTCCGTCGTAAAAAAGATTACCATCGTCTGTCCATTTGCGAGTTAGCTGCAAAATCGATTCTCTAGCAGCTGTTGGGTACTCATTCAACAAGTCGTTGAGTGTAAGTGGTGCATTTTGTTTTATGTAAGTAATTAATTCTTTTTTGAGCGCAGAAAGTGGAATTGGCTGATGCTGAGCAGTAGCACACACATCGCAATGCTCGCAATTATTGTCGGCCTGCTCGCCAAAATAGCGGAGCAACAACCGCTCTCTACACATTGTTGTATTTTGCAGGTAGGCTATCATGGCAGCAGTGCGCTCCTCGTGGCGTTTGCGTAGCTGCTGTATGCGGCGCAGATTGATGAGCAGATGGCTACTGTCTACCCTGTAGTGATGAAAAAACAACTGTG
This sequence comes from Flavipsychrobacter stenotrophus, assembly GCA_945902755.1. GTDB lineage: Bacteria > Bacteroidota > Bacteroidia > Chitinophagales > Chitinophagaceae > Nemorincola > Nemorincola stenotropha_A. The sequence goes on along the minus strand of CAMDNC010000245.1, from coordinate 238 downwards.
GTCCATCGCCAGGTTTGTTGTATTCCAACACACCCATTGCCACCATCCTACTCAGTGCTTGCAACACCTCATCTCGGGGTATGTGCAACTGGCGGGCCACAGCGGTTTCGCTGATACGTGTAGGAAAATGAAATATACTGCTATACATACGTAGTAGCCCTACCGATACATAGGCAAGCCTAGGATGAAAGTTTTGTAAGCTATCGAGGGTGTGTCTATCGGCCAAAAACTGCACTGT
>CAMDNC010000244.1 GCA_945902755.1 Flavipsychrobacter stenotrophus | reverse complement strand
ATGGCAACAGTAATCAATGACGAACTTACCTCTGCTACTAATAGCCTGGCTGCTTTTCCATCTACCATCAAGGCTGGAGTAAGCAACAACCGCCCTGAGATATTAGCTATATACCAACAGTTGCAAGCTATTGTACCATTGCTGAAGGTCGATATGGTATCTGCATTTGGGATATCTATTACCTACACAGATAATGATGGCGATTAATCCCCATTTTTCACCGCTTTACTAAATGTAAATTTTAGCATACATCTACACATAATGACTAGCAACAAACTAAGTTTAAAAACACTGGAGCAGCCCGTTCATTCGGCTGCTCTTGCTGTTTTCAGACTAATATTTGGGTTTATGTTGTTAGGTGGTGTGGTGCGTTTCTGGCTCAAGGGGTGGATTGAAGAACTATATATACTTCCAAAACATTATTTTCATTATTACGGCTTTGAGTGGGTGCCACATCTGGGCAATGGCACTTATCTGCTGTTTCTAATTTGTGGCTTCAGCGCTTTGTGCTTTGCGTTAGGTTTATTTTACCGACTGTCCTCAGTATTGTTATTCTTAAGTTTTACCTACATAGAACTACTCGATAAAACCAACTATTTAAATCACTATTACTTTGTAACATTGGTTTTATTAATGATGATTTGGCTACCTGCAAATACTAATCTGGCACTTGACAATATCATCAAGCCAACGACTCAAAAAAGATGGGTACCAGCTTGGACTGTTTGGAGTATCAGATTGATATTGTTTATCGTCTACTTTTATGCCGGACTCGCCAAGCTGAACAGCGATTGGCTCTTAGAGGCTATGCCGCTGCGACTATGGCTCCCCGCCAAAAACGACCTTCCAATCTTTGGCTCGCTGCTGAATGAGGTTTGGGTTGCTTATATTTTCAGTTGGTTTGGGGCTTTTTACGACCTCACGGTACCATTTTTCCTTCTTTATCGCCCTACTCGCCCGTATGCGTTTGTAGCCGTAATCATATTTCATGGGGCTACTTCCATTTTGTTCCCTATTGGTCTGTTTCCATACATTATGATACTTTCGGCAGTTATATTTTTTGATGACAAAGACATTGATGCATTTGTGTTGAAATGTAAAAATTATTTTACAATATTGCCCGTAGCCAGCGGCAACGATATGTTTACCTTTGCTCCCAAATTGCGCTACCTAAGATTGTATGCGTTCGCAGTATTCTTTGTTATTCAAGTATTATTCCCTTGGCGATATTTACTCTATCCTGGCGAATTGTTTTGGACTGAAGAAGGATACCGATTCTCATGGAGAGTTATGCTGATGGAAAAAATCGGATATGCACAGTTTGTAGTGAAAGATGCTGAAACTGGCAACACAATAGGGGTTAACAATAATGATTTTCTGACTCGCAATCAGGAAAAAATGATGTCTACTCAGCCAGATTTTTTGTTGCAATACGCAAAAATACTGTACATACACTACCAGGAAATGGGCATAAAAGACCCAGAGGTGTTTGCAACAGTTTATGTAGGTATGAATGGGAGAAGAAGCCGGCTGTTTATAGATAGCTCTATAAATCTGGCTAAAGAAAGGGATTTATTCAGGCACAAAACCTGGATAATAGATTACAAAGACAAGATTTATGGATTGTAAACGTTTGTTGTTTTTTATTGCTGTATTTACCACTTTATCTGCTAGTGCTCAAGATAGCCTTAAGCAAATGAAAGAGGTGGAAATTCGTGATAACAGGAATGGTGATTTCAGAAGTATGAACCAAGTAGAAGGTATGAAACTAACTGCTGGTAAAAAAACTGAACTCATCAACGTAGAGCAACTTACCGTAAACAAATCGACCAATAATCCTCGACAGATCTATGCTAAAGTATCTGGATTGAATATTTTCGAAAACGATGGCTCAGGTTTGCAGCTAAGTGTAGGAGGCAGAGGATTGGATCCCAACCGCACTTCCAATTTTAATGTAAGACAAAACGGATATGACATCAGCGCAGATGCATTGGGTTATCCCGAAAGTTATTACACCCCACCTAGCGAGGCGCTAAAGAAAATAGAAATAATTAAAGGTGCAGCAGGTTTACAATATGGTACACAGTTTGGTGGCTTGCTCAACTTTGAGATGAAACAGCCCGAAGACTTTAAAAAGAAAATAACCTTCGAAAGCCGACAAACAGCTGGCTCTTGGGGATATTTCAGTTCATTTAATAGCATAGGAGGCACAACCGGCAAACTCAGCTACTATGCCTTTGCTCAGTATAAACGTGGCAACGGGTGGAGACCTAACAGTCAGTTTGAAGCACTCAACCTATATGCTGACATGCATTACCACCTGACTGAAAAGCATACTTTGGGATTGGAGTTGACCCATCTCAACTACCTTGCCCAACAACCCGGTGGACTGAATGACGACATGTTTACCAAAGACCCACGGCAAAGCAACAGGGCCCGAAACTGGTTTGCTGTTAACTGGAACTTGATAGACGTAGAGTGGGATTATCAAATCAGCGACCGTACCAAAATACAAACCAGAGTAAATGGTCTTATCGCTTCTCGAGATGCTATTGGCTTCAGACCCAATAGGCCGAACCAACCGGACAATGGCGGACCTCGTGACCTGCTGAAAGGTAATTTCAAAAACATCACTACCGAAAGCAGACTCATGCATAGGTATTACATTGGCAATCAACCACAAACATTACTCACTGGAATAAGAGCTTACAACGGAAACAGTACTAATAAACAAGGTTATGTGAACAATGGAAATGGTGCAAACTTTAACTTCGCTGAAGAATCTACAGAACTTCTTTCCGATTATACATTCCCCAATTTGAATGTAGCAGCTTTCGCGGAACATATCTTCAGGCCAAATAGTAGACTAAACATCACTCCAGGTATTCGTTTAGAGTACATTCGGACTCAGGCACAGGGGCTTTACCACAACAGGGTGTATGATTTGCGCGATAGTGTGATAAGTGATGTGGTGGTAAATGAAAACCGTACTTTTCCAAGATCTTTTGTATTAGCAGCTATTGGAGCTGGGTACAAAATGAATGAGAACCTGGAATTCTACGGAAATATATCACAAAACTATCGCTCTGTAACTTTTAGCGATATAAGGGTAGTCAATCCCTCGTTTGAAATCGACCCCAACATCCAAGATGAAAAGGGCTGGAACGCTGATTTGGGTACAAGAGGAAATGTAAAAGATGCATTGAGATTTGATGCGAATGTTTTCTTCTTGTATTACGGCAATCGAATAGGCGAATACTTCTATACCAAGAACAACTCAATGGTTATTAGGCGCAGAGGCAATATCGGTGTAGCCAATATTTATGGTATAGAGTCTTTTGCAGAACTTAACATTCTAAAGCTTGTTGGTCTAGAGGAAGCCAATTGGAAACTAAAAACTTATTCAAATCTTGCGCTAACAAACGCTACCTACACGAGAAGTCCAATCAAGAATATAGAAGGCAAACAAGTAGAATATGTACCTGCCATCAACTGGAAAGCTGGCATACAAACAGCATACAAAGACCTTAAAGTAACATTACAGTACAGCTCTCTTTCAGACCAGTATGCAGA
>CAMDNC010000243.1 GCA_945902755.1 Flavipsychrobacter stenotrophus | reverse complement strand
GTTATTCCGATATTAAAATCCCTTTGCCAGTTTCTTATTTGATCAGTTGAATCAAAATGATAGCTGGGGTAGATGGATCTTAATATATCCCAAAAAGAGCCAACATTTCCATAGTAGTAGTCAATCTCTGGTTTACTATTTGGGTGTATTGTTCCAACAATCAAATACTCCAAACCTGTTTCAAGTGGGTATATAGATATGTACCTGTGTTGATCCTTCCCACTTTTTTTAGTGACAAAAATGTCATCCAAACTGGTGTAAGTAAATTTTTCATGGTTGTTATTGATACTATTATTTTCCATTATTCCTGTTTTAATTATTAATTATATTATTATTTTCCAAATGTACAACACAAAAAATTACAAATGAAACTTTGCACAAAATATATTCTAGAGATACATTCCTGCGGCAGGCTTGTGGTGAGGAAATGAGACAAATGGTGGTGGGAGATGGTTGCAACTTCATAGCCCTGATGTCGGCGAGTCCCCAGCAGAAAAAGCGGGGAGAGTCACCGAGGTCGGAAAGATTATACTGCGCTTAGCTGAATGTATATTATAGTTTTTCTATTGTTTTTAACCAGCTATTGAAACGTGGAGATTTGGCTCTGATACGAGTCAACCCAATAGCCTCGGCAAGTATATCGCCATATACCACCTTGTTATATCCTCGTATAATTCTCTTTAAGCGACGTGAAGGAGCTGTGTCTTTGCCGCTGTTTATCATTTCGGGGTTGGCATAATCTGCAAATGTTTTCTCGAGCTCCTCTTTTCCTACTATTTCAGGAGCAGGAATTTGACTATAAATCACTTCAATATCATTAAACAATAACCCTTCAAACTCATGCAGCTGTAAATAGGGAATAAATCTACGCTGAAGATCAGGAGTGATATCATTCAACATGGCTTGTTCTAATGCTGTGATGCGGTCGTTTTTGTCTGCAATGTTGTGAGCAGCAGCCCAGCCAGGAAATTCATATTTCGCATACATTCCATAATAATCAATGAAAGTAGTGACATATGCATCAGGCTCAGCTTTTAGGGTAACTTCAATTTGCTCTTTCAATTTTACCCATTTTACAATTCCACCTCGAGATGCTTTGATAAGGGAAGGATGTAAAATAATATTTTTATGGAGCAAGGGTATTTGAAGATTAGTTTTCGCAAATGCCTGCTCTGTAGGGCCTTCGCAGATCATAATGACTCGTTTCATACTCAGTATTAAAGGTTGGGTTGACCAGTTGTGATAATGTTTCGTTTCCAAAGGTCATCAATAGTGTAGTCGTCTAACCAAGCACTCAACTTATCGGAATCAAGACGTTCAAATACACTTTCACCATTAATTTGATCGACTGTGATAATATCTTCGGGGTCGAAATGACTGATCAGATCTGTGGATTGTGTAGCGAGTATCACTTGACAGTTTTTGGCAGCGGCAGATTTTATAAGCCCTGCTAGTTTGGTGATGGCAGTAGGGTGCAGCCCCAATTCTGGCTCATCAATAATGATGGTTTCGGGCAAATCGGGTTGCAGAAACAATACAGTAAGTGCAATGAAACGGATGGTGCCATCTGAAAAATCGTTCACACCATATACAGATGCACTGTATTTGCTTTGCCACCTCAGTTTAAGGTTTCCGTTGGTTTCGGGACGAAAAAAGAAATCGAGAAAATAAGGCGCAATGCTCTGAATAGTTTTTACAATGAGATTGTAAACTACTGGGCTTTCTTTTCGAATGTTGAACAAAAATGCTGCCAGATTGCTGCCCTTTTCGTACAGTGAATATTTATCATTGTCGATATTAGATTCTTTGTTGAAAGGTGAGTTTTCTCCGGTGTCATGAAAATGATATTTTGCTAATTTATCAAGGTATTCCCTGATGTAGTGAGCTCTTGCCATTGTTTGAAAGCGCAAGGTAGACTCAGGGCCGAATGATGTTATGGGGGCATTATTGGGGTAGTGAGGATTAAATGAATACCACATTCCTTCTTCGGTAAAAATAAAACCAGATTCACCTTTTTTTATGGTGAATGAATAGCCGTTGGAGTTAGGGAAATGAAGATGGGTGGCTATTTCTTGAGTGACTTTATCGCCTTTGTGCAAGAAGGAGTCAATACCTTTTAGTGCTACGTACTCTTGTAAATTTCTATTATACGCCTGTTTTAAAAAATCGAAGAAAGACAAAAAGTTACTCTTACCACTACCGTTTGCCCCAATGAGGATATTGATGGGCCTCAACTGCAAGCTAAGGTCTCTGATAGACTTGTATCCTTTAATATCGATTTTGTTCATTTGATACGTTCATTACTGAAATGAACATGACAAATATAAACCAAAGGTGTCAGATTGAAAGAAATGGCAAATGAAACATTACAGTTAGCCAACAAACAAATACTAATGTTAATTTAGAATGTACCCCCTCCCCCAACCGTACAAGCGTGCGACGCAACCGTCGATGATAGTAGCTCCACTGCTGGCTACAAAAGGATACACATAAAAGTGGCTTACAGCACCGTCCACCAGATATTGCGGGCTGCCATGCTGCCCCACTTTTTGAAGCTTTCAGATACGTTTTGGTAGAGTTCTTTTTCGGTTACTTTTTTACCTTTTTCGGTAATTGTGAAGTCGGTATCGAGGGGTGGGGTGAGCTCTACTTTGGTGGCTATCCAGGTGGTGTGTAGGCGGGGTATGGCTAGCTCCATGATCATGCCGGGCAGGCCGCCAAACATTTCGGGGCCACCGGCTACTATAATATCCTCGGTGTAAAAGGCTACTACATAAACACTGTCGCAGATGATGCCTACTGCTTTGTGACACTTGAAGCCGGCTATGGTGCGTATTTCGTCTTTTTCTTTCCAGTCTATGACGCGTATGCTGTCGGTGACAAAAAACTTTTGTTCAAAGACGGTTTTGTTGGCCTTGATAGTGCGCTCCTGAAAGTGTGTAAGCACGATGTTTTCGGTAGCGGGGCCGCCGCCAAACATCTTGAACACACTGTTGCCCTCTACCTCGCGCCCGGGCTTGTAGATGCTGCGGGTGGTATCGAACCGGAGGTCGAAGTAACTGCTGTTGAACTTGGGTATCTGGGCTTTCATCTTCTCGAAGAAGGAGTTGTTTTGCATCTCCTCGAGCTGGGCGTGTATATTCACCCTGCGCTCAAATTCTATTTTGCCCTGCAGGGTGTGCTGGGCGTGTGCTGCCAGTGTGGTGGCTATGAGGAGGAGGGATGTGATTATGTTTTTCATTTTTGGGTAGTTAGTCGTTAGTATTTAGTAGATAGTCGTTTTTTTACAGTAGATGGTTGTTTTGTAGTTGGGTTTTGATTTTTGGCATTTGGTATTTAGACCTTTCAATTGTTACCGGAACATACGCATGCCGCCGCCTGCTGATGGTGGGGTGACGCCTGCGGGTGCGTGGGTGAAGTTCCAGATGAGGTTGAGCATGCCATAACGCCTGATGGTGTTGTAGCTGTTTTGGGCTACGATGCTGCCCTGTGCGGTGCGGCTAAAGCCAATATTCTGGTTGAGGATATCGAAGACGGAAACACGGAGTGCGAGTTGTGATTTTTTGAGGAACTTCTTTTCTATGTAGGC
>CAMDNC010000242.1 GCA_945902755.1 Flavipsychrobacter stenotrophus | reverse complement strand
TTAGTATTTGTTTGTTTACACAAAATAATGGAACTTTCCCGTTTAATAGGGTGGTGGGTTTAAAAAAGCCTACCTATATACAGCAGTACCTAAACCAAAGTACTAACAGAAACAATGTACGCAACAGACATAGAAGCCGCAGACGCGCTGAAAGAGAAAGTAAAAGCAATACGCAAAAACATAGGCAATGTAATAATAGGACAGGAGGATGTGGTAGAAAAACTCATCATAGCCATATTATGTAACGGACACAGCCTACTGGTAGGTGTACCCGGCCTAGCCAAAACATTGCTGGTAAAAACAATATCTGATGTACTGGATCTGTCCTTCAAGCGGATACAGTTTACACCAGACCTCATGCCCAGCGACATAGTGGGTGCCGAAATACTGAATGAGCAGCGCGCATTCCAGTTTATTAAAGGTCCCATATTTGCCAATATAATACTGGCAGATGAGATCAATCGTACCCCACCCAAAACACAGTCGGCACTGCTGGAGGCCATGCAGGAGCGCAATGTAACGGCTGGTGGTATGCTGCACAAACTACCTTCGCCATTCTTTGTGCTGGCCACTCAAAACCCCATAGAGCAAGAAGGTACTTACCCATTGCCCGAGGCTCAACTGGACAGGTTTATGTTTCAGGTGACACTAGACTACCCCAGTTTTGCTGATGAGGTGACCATAGTGCGCAATACTACCAGTGCTCATATCCCCACTCTAAGTAAGGTAATGAGTAGCGAAGAGATCATCGCTTTTCAGGCGCTGGTGCGCCGTGTACCAGTGCCCGATAATGTACTGGAATATGCGGTGGGACTAGTGCAAAAAACACGCCCAGGATCGGTAGGGGCTACCGCTGCTGCCAACCAATATCTCTCCTACGGAGCAGGGCCTAGAGCCTCTCAGTATCTGGTGCTGGGTGCCAAGTGCCATGCGCTCATAAATGGCAAATACTCGCCAGATATAGAAGATGTAAGAGCGATGGCACTGCCTGTGCTGCGCCACCGTATATTGCGCAACTACAAAGCTGAAGCAGAGGGTATGACACAGGAAGCACTGATAAAACAACTGATGTAACCCCCAACAATATTACCTTTATTACGAGCCCCATATTGCCCTACCAACGGATGATATGGGGCTAATTGTTAGACTTATATACAAATCAAGACAATGGAACATCTGCAAGAGAAGATACACTTTCTGAAACAAGAATATATACCTACGCTCGGCACACTGGCACCAGATGCAACGCGCTTGTGGGGCAAAATGAATGTGCAGCAAATGGTAGAACATATGGTTGATTATATGCAAATAGCCAATGGGAAAACCCAATTGCCAATAGCAGTAGATGAAGCTATTATCCCCCGTATGCAGGCCTTCCTTGCTACTGAAAAACCGATGCGGGAAAACACCCCCAACTCCTTGCTGCCTGACGAACCACCCGCCTTAAAACATGACAATCTTGCGGCTGCAATAGCTGAACTGGAGCAGGAGGTAAAGGCCTTTTTTGTGGCATATGAGCTCGATCCTGCCTTGAAATTGGTGCATCCATTCTTTGGAGCGCTGGGTTATGAGCTCCAAGTGCAGTTGCTTTATAAGCACTGTACCCATCATTTGCGGCAGTTTGGTGTTATTATTGCTGCATTTTAGTACTTAGGTACCTACATCGCAATTGTATTTGATTATATTTGCGGGCATATATACTTCATAACAATCTGTTGCTGATGAAAAAATTGTTGTTTGCTTTGTTGACTGTTGCCGCTGTGCCTCAGGTATCTCATGCTCAGGATAGGCTTACCACTCAGTTCTTTTCGTCGCCGCATACTTTCAACCCAGCAATGGCGGGGCTGATGCCTACCAAAATACGTGGCAATGCCAACTTCAGGACTATGAATGGCGATAGCACACAGGGGCCTAGCACTATGGTAAATGCATCGGCAGATATACGTATAGGCTATGACTTGCTGCCTAAGCGCGATGCGTTTGGGATAGGGATAGCCTATGGGTTTGAGCAATTTAAACAAAGTAAAAATTACTATTGGAACAGTAGATCTGCTACGCTTAGTTTGGCCTACCATAAAAGTATAGACAAAAAGGGCAGACATAGTATATCGTTTGGGGCGCAGGCTACGATGGTAGATAAAAATGTGCTTATTACTAAAAATGAAATCTATAAAGAGCTGCTGTACACTGACTTTAGTATAGGTGCTATGTATACTGGTAAACTAGGTGATAATCTGGGCGTTTTTGGTGGGTATACTTATGGGCATATCGCTGAGCCGTTTGAATATAACTTTGCAGGTACCAGCAGCAGGCTAGACAATAGCGGCACAGCACTAGCGGGTATGTCGCTAGGACTAGGTGGCAGTAATGCGCTGTATATAAATGCCTATATGCACAACCAAGCCGATGTAACCTACCTACAGGCTGGAGGCTATGCCCGCATACACCTGAATGCTGGCAAAAAATCTAAACCTGTAGAGACTGCACTGTATATAGGCGGCTACTACAAACACGATGATGCCGTAGCACCTTATGTGGGTGTAGAGTATGCCGATTTCAGATTTGCGGCTAGTTATGACATCAACATCAGCGACAAGGCACCTGCTTACAAGAACAATGGTGGACTGGAGTTTACTGTAACCTATGCAGGTGCTGCCAGCAAGAAAAAAACCAAGATGAAGTATGGCAGATCTAGGATGCCAGAGCTGTTTTAGTTGTTGATTTCCTGCAAATTTGCCGGTTTGTTGCCGGTGTTTTCACCTGTTTTATGGTGTAAGTTGTTGATTATCAATGCTATTCACTTTTCCGGTATGGAGGTGGTTAGTACTTGAATTTGTTGCCACGAGGCTCTTCGCGGAAGGGCCATGTGGGGGTGACATATACTGGGCGTGAGAATACCTCGCCCTGACGGATCAGATTGTCTTTGGGCGGAGTGGGTGTTTTAGGTGGTGTTGGATTTTCCGATTCGTTTCCGGTGTTTTCATGTGTTTTGGGGTCTAAGTCGTTGATTATCAATGCTATTTCATTTTCCGGTAATGAGTCAGTATCGGGCAGTTCAGAGGGATTTTCAGAGCGGGGACGAGTGCGAGAGCGGAGGGACAGCGGAAGGGGCTGTGTTCCGGTTTCGTTTCCGGTTGTTTCATGTGTTTTGGGGTCTAAGTCGTTGATTGTCAATGAGGTTTCATTTTCCGGTATTGATGCAGTTTTGCTAGTTGTTTTGGGTTTGTCATAGTCGGGATGGACGGGGTGGGTTGGGAATGCTGCCTTTCTGAGCCGAGCCAGCATGGTTTCGAGATTGTCTGGTTCGTTGCCGGTTGTTTCTTGTGTGTTGGGGGTTAGGTCGTCCATTTCTAATTGCAATCTACTTTCCATTACTGGTTTAAGGATTTGGGACAATTCGGCATAGGTTTTTCGTTGTTCGGGTGGCATGTTTTTGATGGCTTCGTGGTTGCTGAGTTCTTCGTTGATGGCAATGAGCATGTCGTCGGTCCAGGTACTGGTGTCGATGACGTGTGTTCTTTTGCTGGTTGGTGGTGGAGTGGTGTTTGGTGGTTCGTAAAATCTTGGGATGACTGGTTCGGAGGTTTCTTTGGCTATGGTATCGACGTATGGACTGTACAATGGGTCGATGTGCTGGATTTTTTCTACGCCAAATTCGAGTTCGAAGG
>CAMDNC010000241.1 GCA_945902755.1 Flavipsychrobacter stenotrophus | reverse complement strand
TACAGTAGCCCCGCACCTATAGGCACACTCAGCCACTTATGCAGGCTACAGCCATAGTAGTCACAGTTCAGCTCAGGTATACTAAACTGTATATGAGCAAATGCATGCGCACCATCTACCAGCACCTGCACACCCTTGCTGTGTGCCATATCGCATATCTTGCGCACTGGCAGTATGTGTCCGGTTATGTTTATCATGTGACACACCATCAGCAGGCGTGTTTTGGGCGTTATAGCCTTTTCATAGGCCTCCACTACCTCATCATCACTAGTAGGGTTGGCAGGCACCGATATCAGCTTGTTTACCACTCCATGTCGCCTGCCCACCTGCTTAAACATATCTAGCATAGCACCATAATCCTGATGCGCCATTACGGCTTCATCACCAGGTTTCCAGTCTATGCCCGCTATTATCATATCCAGCGATTCGGTAGTATTTCGGGTGATAATCAGGTCATTTACACTACAACCCGCCAGCACAGCCAGCTTTGCCGCCATGGCATGCTTATTCTCAAACTGCACAGTACGCAAGTAATATGCGCCCTGCAAGTTCACCTCCCGTATATGATTGATGTATTTATCCAGTATCTCCTGTGGCTGTATGCAGTAGTAGCCATTCTCCAGGTTTATGTAGTCACTTTTCAGTTTGTAGCCACTGCGCACCTGCGCCCAGTAGTCTTCATTATCCGCACCAGCCGCAGGCATCGCACCAATAGTATCAGCCATCCTACCTAGTGCAGGTATTGCCCCTATTGTCCCAAGTCCCATAAGTGATGCGTTTTTTAGAAAAGTACGCTTGTCCATAAGTATTTCGTTTTGTAGCCTTTACTGAATGCTACTCACAAAATACAAAAAATGAACTAATCCCTCTATCCGTTCATTAAAACTGCCATTCCTTTTCCAGCCATTCTTTAGCTTTCCTATCTGTAAAGTCTATAGTTACCGGCACTACCGATGCATAGCCTTCTTTTAGTGCTTCTACATCAGTACCAGTACCCGTATCCATGTTGATAAACCTGCCCACCATCCAGTAGTAGTCCTTACCCCTTGGGTCTTTTCGGTGGTCAAACTGTTCTTCCCATTTGGCATAAGCTTGCCTGCATATTTTCAGCCCCTTAAATGTTTCAGGCGTTACTATAGGTATGTTCACATTCAGCAGTATATGGTCGGGCATTTTCTGAGATAGCATCTTTATAGCCAGTTGCCTAGCCACCTGAGCAGCCACCGTAAAATCTACATTAAACCCATAATCAAGCGACGAAAACCCTATTGATGGAATACCCTCTATAGCAGCTTCCATTGCCGCACTCATTGTACCTGAGTATATTACATTTATTGAGTGATTAGCACCATGATTGATACCACTTAGGCATATATCTGGCTGCACATGTAGTATTTTGTCTCTAGCCAGTTTCACACAGTCTGCCGGTGTACCGCTACATTGCCACGACTCTATTCCATCAAACATTTCTACCTTATCAAGCCGCAGCGGCTGACCAATAGTTATAGCATGACCCATTCCCGATTGCGGACTATCTGGAGCAACCACAACCACCCTACCCAGTCCTCTTGCAGCATCTACCAGCGCCCTTATACCAGGTGCTGTTATACCATCATCATTAGTAATTAATATTACTGGAGTATCTTTTTGCATAAAATTCTAAACTACAAAAATCAGAGAAAAACAACCAAACATCTACTATTGCACAGTCATTATAAACGGCATAGCCATCATAGCTCTACCATTCATATTTTGCAATCCTTTCAGCTTTTTGTACCAGTCGTAACCATCACCCACCTCTTCGCGTATGGCCGCTTTCAATGCTGCTTTAGTTTCGGTATTAGCATTCAATTTTTTCATAAAAGTACTTAACTTATCAGTTGGTTCCGGGTAAGTAACTACTTTATACGATTTCAGTTTTGCCATAGCTGCAGCACTTTCCAATGCTCTATCCAACCCACCCAAACCATCTACCAACCCTATCTCCAGCGCATCAACACCAGTCCATACCCTACCCTGCGCTATAGAATCTACTAAATCTGTTGGTAATTTCCTACCATGTGCCACATGACCTTTAAACTGCGCATAAATAGTATCAATCGAGCGTTGCATTCTTAATCCTTCGTCTGGTGTCAGTGCCCTAGTAGTTGAAGGGAAATCAGCGTAAGGTGTATTTTTTACCTCATCGAAAGTTACACCAAATTTATTTTTAACCATCTTGTCTATGTTAAACAACATCCCAAACACACCGATACTACCTGTAATTGTATTGGGTAACGCAAATATGCTGTCGGCATTACTGGCTATATAGTAGCCGCCTGATGCAGCATAATTACCCATTGATACGATGAGCGGTTTAGCCTCTTTCAACAACTTCAATTCTCGCAAAATAACTTCTGAAGCCTGTGCACTACCGCCTGGAGAATTTACACGAAGCACTACTGCCTTTATTTTATCATTTAACCGAATTTTCCTAATCTCCTCACACAGTGTTTTGGAGGCAATTTCTCTATCTTCAGTTTGTTCACCATCTGTTATTTCACCCTCAGCAAACAGTACAGCTACTCTTCCTTCAGCACCAGCCACAATGTCACTTTTTACTGCATCAGCATAATCATTGATGGCTACAAACCCTAACTTCTCTTTTTCTCCACGGCCTGTTTTTTTACGTAAAAGTTGCTCGATTTCGTCTTGATATCTAAGACCTGCAATCATGTTATATTTGAGTGCATCTGTGGGAAACTGAATAGCCCCAGCTACCGCTAACTGATGAACCGTATCTTTTGATATATGCATATAACTAGCCGCAGCCTCTGCAAACTGATCCCACATTCCATCTTGAAACGCCTTTATCTGAATTCTGTTAGGTTCGCTCATACGATCTGAGCGAAAAGGTTCTGTAGCACTTTTGAACCTACCCGCATAAAAAATTTCGGGTTCTAGTTCTAGTTTATCAAGCGTACCCTTAAAAAAGGCAAGCACTGTTGCGAACCCCTTCAGGTCTATACTACCTGCTGGATTTAGAAAAATGCTATCCGATACTGTTGCAGCAAAATAGGCACCTTGTGTTATGTTTTCGCCATAGCTATATATGAACTTACCCGACTCCTTAAAATCACTTAATGCTCCTCGAAGTTCTTGTAAGATCGCCCAACCGTTAGATGTGCTTCCCAATTTTAGGTAAATACCCTTTATGTCGTCATCATACTTTGCGTAATTGATAGCTTTAGTGATATCATACAAGCCAGCTTTGTATGCTGCTCCCTCACCAAATGCAGCAAAAGGGTTAGTTTCTCCTTGCTCATTGATACGCTTAGAAACATCTATCGTTAGAATGTCGCCAACTGCCTTTTTATCATCTTTTTCGGTCACTGATTTTGCCACACCTACAATAATCATCACTATAAAAACCACGAAAAGCACACTGGACACAACAATAGCCAACAGTGATGCGAAAAATGACCTAAAAAACTCTTTCATATAAATATCACGAAATTTGATACAAAGATACAGAGTGCAAGCTATCAATAGTCATAAAAAAAGGTGAATGCATGATTGCTTTCACCTTTTTTGTATTAAAATTCATTCCGCTCTTACTGCTCCATCACAAAGTGGAATACTTTGCGCTCTGTGCCGTGGTGGAGGGTGAGTAGGTACATGCCGTTGGCAAGGGTATTGTCGAGCTGGATGCCCGTGTCGATCTTGCCTTGTTGCGCTTTTACTGTGCCTCTGTACACT
>CAMDNC010000240.1 GCA_945902755.1 Flavipsychrobacter stenotrophus | reverse complement strand
GTGCTCCAAATGCTAACAGCCAGCAAAAGCACTACTGCGGCCGCTCGTTTTTTTCCTTCTTGCACCTTTCGTTGCGCAAAAGCCGATATATATACTGCTGCATAAACCGCAATTACATAATAGAATATCCAACTGAACCTACCCAAAGTTCTGAACTGTCTGAAAAAAGACAAGTACTTCAACAGCCAATCCATATGCCATACAAATGGCACTCCCATACTGAACAGTAGCGCACCAAAGGCCACAAACAACCACATACCTTCAAATGAATGATTGGTCACATCTGGCACTATTACCTTTTTCTTGCGGGCTCTCACAGCAGCTATCACTGCCAAAACCACAGTTACAATAGGCACAATACCAGGATAACAATAACCTTCACCACCATTTACTGCGCCAATGTTCACTACATTTCTCTGAAAAGCCTGCCATATCGGCGAATAAGAAGAAGTAAGTATTTCAGGCCCAGTAGTACAGTACACTAGCATTCCATAGGGTGCTACAGGGCGGTCGGTCAGTGTATCTGTAAGCCCCATAAATAACCCAAACCCACCTAGCAAAAAACCTGCTGCCAATACAATAGGTAGTAAGTGAGCTACGTATTGCTTAATAGTCTTGCGGTAAAACAAAACATACCCAACCACATACAATGCCACCCAGATAAACACCAAAGCCGAAAAGTATGGATGCAGAAACACTGCACAAATGCCCAGCATCAATATATACAATGCATACATGCGCCTAGATGTAGCATGATATTGCACCGTAAAATAAAACAACATGGGCACCACAAACATATAAGACAGCCCATAATGTCCATCAAACCGCAACACCTGTGGCGACAGCAACCCTATAAGTACTGCAAACAACAATGCCAATGGCTGAACTACCCTAAAGTGTACTAAAGTGCGGTACAAAAAAACTATCGACAATACAAATCCTGAAGCTATTGCCAGCCACATCACCCCTGTAGCCTGCTTGGCAGTGATACCTGGCACATAGCCTAGTGCTACTGATAACAATGGCTGCCCGTCGGTAAACACGATGTGCTCGCCATAAGGGTAGTTCATCCCCGTAAAATGTAGCCCTTTACCATAAAGTACGTGATACAGGAACGTAAATAGATTTTTACCTCCATCGCCATTTACAGAAATAAAACAGTGCGATGGCGAAAACACCATATCAGGAAAAGACAATGCGACAGCCGCTACCGATACCATTATCGCTACCAACAACCCTATTTGCCTTTCTGTTTTGTTCATTTATACCATTTTTTCTGAATACCGCCCATATCCCCAGAGGCCATCTGAGTGTAAATTATGAAAATTGCCAATCAGCCTACAAATTAATTCAACATTACAGGGGGTCGTACCATTACTAGTGACACTTGAAATACTCAAAGGGCTCTTTGCAACTATGGCATTTATACAGTGCCTTGCACGATGTGGGCCCAAACTGACTTACCAGCTCAGTTTCAGTTGCCCCACACCTAGGACAGGTCACTAGCTCAGTCTCAAACAAGCCAAGCGATTCAAATGCCTTGCGATTGGGTGGCGCTATTCCATACTCCCTCAGTTTTCGTTTGCCATCTTCGGTCATCCAGTCAGTGGTCCATGCTGGGCTCAGTTGTTGTGTTACGGTGAGGTTGGGCACACCACGGCTGGCCAGTGCCATTCTTATGCCTATCGCTATCACATCCATTGCTGGGCAACCACTATAAGTGGGTGTTATCACCACATTTACAGCTTGTGGGTGGTGACTTACAACTACATCTCGTACTATACCCAGGTCTAGTATGGTCAGCGCTGGCACTTCAGGGTCTGTTACCTCTGCCAGCCACTGGTATATCTGCTCTTTGTTTATCAGCTCTCTCGTCATCTTTCAGCACCTTTATATACGTGATTGTTTGCCATTACCCTCCCATCCGGCAACTTGGATAGCACGAGTGCAGATGCTGGCCGAAGCAGCAACTCATCCATTGCCAAATAAGACGGATTAGGCAAGTTAAGCAATTTACATTTTATCTGTTTACATCGAGCAGGCACCACAAAGTATACCGATGCCCTGAACCACATTCCATAGTTATCCACACTTTTTGTGGTGGTCATCAATACCTCTTTTAGTTGCCTGCCCTTACCGTCCATCATAGACAATTTAAAATTTGGCGACCTAGGATCCTTATTGCCTAGCAGCACCCACACCGAAAATTCACTTAGCTGGCTATCTACCAAACCTAACGTAGGTAGTGTAGCTATCAGGCTATCATCGGCAGCTATAGCGTTTATGGCACCGAGTCCAAATAATTTATCCTTGCTCTTACCTGCATCAAAGTGCTGATAATACCACATTCCCCCGCCCAAACATGTATCTTTACTAGTCATTATAGGCACTATAGCGGCCACACTATCGCTCATCTTTTTGTCATTAGCGGCTATCCTGTCTGGATAGCACACATACACATAGCACTGCGAGTAGTGCCCCAAATAGTCTGAAGCCTGCAACAAATACTGCTGATCTATATCGAGTTTATCTTCATCAAAATGTAACAACAAAAATGGCTTTCTATTGGGTATAGCCCGCAGCATCGGTTTGTCAGAGAATGGTCCAGCTACTGTTCGCACCTGACATTTTGTTTGCCCCCACGACGAGCGCGACATCATCACGTCTATTGTGGGTAGTTGCAACTGCATTGCTGCTCGTGTACCCATGGTGTTTGACCATGCACCACTTCCCACCCACAACTTTTCGCTACCTATATGAAAAAAACCAAGTATCAGTATTGCTTGAAAATCACTTCCGTTTAGTTGGTGTTCCTTCAAAAACTGAGTCCAGTTTTGCTCATGTTTGGAGGTCATCATATCGTAGTTGTAGGTGGCATTCTGCGCTACTTTTCGGGTATATGCCGTATAACCACTTACCTCTATAGCCCATATCATTGCACACACCACCAGTACCCCATACCCTATCAGCACCTTGCGTTGGATCAAGAGCTTCCGCCACAGCATATGCACCAGCACTACTCCATATATAGAGATTACATGGTAGAAAAACCAACTAAACCGCCCCATTGCCCTAAACTGTTTGAAGAATGACAAATACTCCATCAGCCACATCATGTTCCAGATAAATGGCACCCCCATGCTGAACAATAGAATACCACCTGCTATAAAAAGCCATATAGGCTCAAAACCATCAGGATAGATCACAGTAACTACCTCTTGTTTTTTTGCCCTGCGCGTCCACGCCCACGCCCAGCATCCCATCACAGCCATCAGCACCACCATACCCGGGTAAGTGTATCCCTCGCCACCCTGCTGCAGCTTACCTATCAGCCCAGTACGCTCTATCAGTAACGACAACGGTGAATATGCTGATGCGAATATCTGCTTGATGTGAGTATTCGCCTCCATAGGGTTGAAGGGTGTCACAGGTCGGTCACTAATCGGGTCTGTCAGCCGCATTGTTAAGGCTATAAGGAGCAGCACACCTGCCACAGCAGCTACCAATGGCACACAATGCCTTAGCCTTTGCATAAATGGCATACGATAGCACACCAAGTGCCCCACCACGTAAGCACCCACCCACACCAGCAACATGGCCGCATAGTAGGGGTGTAGAAACGCAAACAAACCTGTAGCCAATAGCAGCCATACTGCATACCGCAGCGCTCCTGTTCGGTGATACCGCAATGTCCAGTAAAACACCATCGGCACAAAACACGCATATGATAACGCATAGTGCCCCAATAT
>CAMDNC010000239.1 GCA_945902755.1 Flavipsychrobacter stenotrophus | reverse complement strand
CTGCCCCCAGTATTGCCCCCATGCCTGTGACAATAGAATTCTTTGCAGACTGCCTGAAAACAATACCCATACCCAACAAAGGTAAGTATTGCAGGTAATGTACAAAAGAAGCATACTAATAAACGGTTTTCTTTACTTTTGAACTCAGTATAGTGCCATATCGTACCAATCAAACTATTTAATGTTACAAAAGTTAAAAAGAATTGCACGTAAACTCAAGTCCTTTTGGCCTACCATGACGGGGATAGGAAATGTCACCTTTTCGCAATTCGGTGAAGATATCATTATGCTGAGAATGCTGGAGCGATATGGGGTTAAAGACATCACTTATTTGGACATTGGGGCCAATGAACCTATTAGCAGTAGCAATACGTATAGTTTTTACTTAAGGGGTTATTATGGCGTGCTTATAGAGCCCAATGCAGATCTTTGCACGTTACTGAAAAAAGTACGTCCACACGATAAGGTGCTCAATTTTGGTATAGGTAGCGACAACCAAACCGAAGCAGATTTTTATATGTTTGGCAAAAAGCATACTGCTGTTAATACCTTCTCAAAACAGGAGGCTATGAACTACGAAAAAGAAGGTATGCCCATAAAGCAAATAGTGAAGTTGCCCTTGAAGAACGTAAATGACGTAATAGCCGAAAACTTCAAAGTAGCGCCTACTATCATATCGCTCGATGTAGAAGGTCTTGATGAAGTCATATTGCGAAACCTAGATTTCGATAAATATCAACCGCTTTTAGTATGTGTGGAAACAGTTGGCTATAATGCTAAAGGCGCACTTATAAAACGTAAAAGCATTTTAGATCTTATGGCCAAATCTGGCTATTTTATATATGCCGACACTCACGTCAACACGATATTTTGTTCTCAGAAATTATATGATATACTGGTATCGGGATAATGTTTCGCCAGAAGCTCTTTGCTGATTATAGAAATATCGCTATGTTTTCCGTTTTCACTCTCCTAAAGGGTTATATTTGCCACAAAAAAGAGTAAAAATGAAGAAGGCCCTGATAACAGGTGTAACAGGACAAGACGGTGCATATCTGGCAGAATTGCTGCTGAGCAAGGGGTATGAAGTGCACGGAATAAAGCGACGCACATCGCTCATCAATACTGCGCGGATAGACCATTTATACAAAGATTTACATGAGAGCAACGTAATGTTCAAGCTACATTATGGCGACCTTACGGACTCTACCAATATCATACGCATTATTCAAGAGGTGCAACCAGATGAGATTTACAACCTGGGTGCCATGAGCCACGTACAGGTGAGCTTCGAAGAGCCTGAATATGTGGCTAATACCGATGCGACTGGCACATTGCGTATACTGGAAGCGATACGTATACTGGGGCTGGAGAAAAAAACAAGAATATACCAGGCATCGACATCTGAGCTATATGGCAAGGTGCAGGCAATACCCCAAAACGAAACTACTCCGTTTTACCCGAGGTCGCCTTATGCAGTAGCAAAGCTATATGCCTACTGGATTACCGTAAACTATCGCGAAGCCTATGGCATGTATGCCTGTAACGGTATACTGTTCAACCATGAGAGTCCGCTGCGTGGCGAAACCTTTGTGACCCGCAAAATAACCAGAGGTGTAGCAGAAATAGTACTGGGATTAAAAAAGAAACTTTGGCTCGGCAATCTGGATGCCAAACGCGACTGGGGACATGCCAAAGACTTTGTAGAGGCAATGTGGCGCATTTTGCAGCAGCCCGAGCCCGAAGACTTTGTGATAGCTACAGGGGTCACTACCTCTGTAAGAGATTTTGTGATGCTAGCCTTCAGGCATGCAGGTGTAGAGGTGGAGTTTATTGGTACAGGAGAGCAGGAAACAGGTGTGGTAAAACAAGTACTGAATGCCGACTGCAAAGCTGTGGTGGGCGATGTGGTGGTAGAGGTAGACAAAAGATATTTCAGACCAACGGAGGTAGATTTACTGCTGGGCGATGCCACGAAAGCTAAAGAAAAGCTGGGCTGGGTGCCCCAATATACACTTGATGAACTAGCTAAAGAAATGGTAGAAGCCGATTTACAGCATTTCAGAAAACAGGTTTTACTCAACAACTCGGGTTTTCTGACAACCAATCATTACGAATAATGGACCAAAGCAGTAAAATATTTGTAGCTGGA
Source organism: Flavipsychrobacter stenotrophus (assembly GCA_945902755.1). Lineage (GTDB taxonomy): Bacteria > Bacteroidota > Bacteroidia > Chitinophagales > Chitinophagaceae > Nemorincola > Nemorincola stenotropha_A. The sequence continues at coordinate 1,619 of CAMDNC010000239.1, read as the reverse complement.
CACAAAGGGATGGTGGGTTCTGCAATTGTTAGGAATCTTGTTTCACATGGCTATAACAATATTACAACCCGTACATCTAAGGAATTAGATTTGCGTAACCAGGCGGCAGTAAACGACTTTTTTGCATCAGAAAAACCAGAATATGTGGTGTTGGCAGCAGCCAGAGTAGGGGGAATAGTTGCTAATAATACTTTTCGCGCTGAGTTTTTGTACGAAAACTTAATGATTGAAAGTAATGTTATCCATTTTTCTTACTTACATAATGTAAAAAAGCTGTTGTTTCTCGGTAGTTCTTGTATATATCCTAAACTGGCACCTCAGCCAATGAAAGAAGAATACCTTCTTACAGGTTTGTTGGAACATACCAACGAGCCCTATGCTATTGCCAAGATAGCTGGTATCAAACTCTGTGAGGCATATAGAGACCAATATGGGTGCAACTTTATATCGGCAATGCCTACCAACATGTATGGACAGGGCGATAACTATCACCTACAAAATTCACATGTTATACCTGCATTGCTTCGCAAGTTTCATGAGGCTAAGTTATCGGGTAGTGATTATACCGAAATTTGGGGTACAGGTAAACCATTCAGAGAATTTATGTATGTAGATGATTTGGCCGAGGCGAGCTTGTTTTTAATGAACAACTATAATTCCAGAGAATTTATAAATGTAGGCTCAGGTGAAGAGGTAACTATAGAAGAATTGGCACGTGCTGTGCAGCAGGTAGTAGGTTTTGAAGGTGAAATTCGATTTGACATTTCGAAACCCGACGGCACTCCACGCAAACTTATGGACAGTACTAAACTGCACAGTTTGGGCTGGAAACACAAAACGTCCTTACTAGATGGTTTAAAACAAGCCTACCAATTTTTCTTAGCAGAGAACTCCTAATCAGGCATTCTCTTTGCCCATTTTCACCTTTAGTGCATAGAGCAATTTGCCTACCTTGCTTTGTAGCAATTGGTGTAACGCAGTAAGTCGCCATCCCCATAGAGTTTGTTTTATTGAGTTGCCGTAATATTTGCGATATTGGGCAAATGACTCTTTCATAGCTTTCACATAATTTTCTGAGCTAACACCAGTTGGATCGAATGTAGCGAGCGTATCTTCTAAAAAAACAGATTTTTCGTTAGCTATCCGGCAAAGAAAATCATAGTCCATAGCTAGTTTGAGGTTCACGTCAAACAATCCATGTTTGTCATACATTTCTCTGCGCACATACATAGTGGGGTGCATAGTGCCACGCATACCTCGGTACAGTTTTTCTTTATCAAAAGGTTTGCCTATAGCCACCCACACACCACCCCTCAGCATATTCAGCTTTCCATGGCACCACATCACAGATTTATCCTGCTTAAACACCGCTTGTACCGTCTGCAATACGGTCTTATCATGCAGAGTGTCACCAGAATTGAGCAGATTAGTTATTTCGCCTTTAGCCATTATTATGCCCTTGTTAAACGCATCTGATATGCCGTTATCGCGCTCGCACAGCCATTTTCTGTAAGAGGGTTGAGGATTGTTTTCCAGAAACTCTTTGATGTCGCTCTTAGTAGAACCATCAATGATAATATGCTCGCAGGGTGGCATAGTTTGCTGGTCTACAGATGCAC
>CAMDNC010000238.1 GCA_945902755.1 Flavipsychrobacter stenotrophus | reverse complement strand
TGACCGACAATATTATCATCAAACATGCAACCGTCATCAATATGCGCGGGCAAGTAGTACGAGAATTCGAATTGAATACTCATGAATCTGACCTAAACGTTGCTGACTTCAGCACAGGTTTGTATTTCCTCCGGCTCACAGATGCAGAGGGTGGTAGTTATGTAAAGTCTTATTTGATGGAATAATCTTAAAACTAATCAATCATGAAATTTATAAGCTTTCTCAGTCTCACCACATTGCTATTGTTGCAGAGCATAAGCGGGTGGTGTGGCTACAAACCCGGCGATACCGTAGCCGACTTCTCTCTACTGAATGTGGACGGAAATAGGGTATCTATGCAAAGCTATAAGCAAGCAAAAGGATTTATCGTAGTGTTTACCTGCAATCATTGCCCCTTTGCCAAGCTTTATCAGCAAAGGCTCAATGATATGAATACTACTTACAAAGCGCTGGGGTATCCGGTACTAGCCATAAGCTCAAACGATGCCGAAGCAGTACCAGAAGACAATATGACCGAAATGAAAAAGAGAGCCAAAGAGAAGCACTACAATTTCCCTTATCTCTATGACGAATCGCAGTCTGTAGCGCGTGCCTTCGGTGCCGTCAAAACACCTCAGGCTTTTGTAATACAAAAGGAAAACAATAAGTGGATACTCAAGTATTACGGCGCCATAGATGACAATGGCGCAGAACCCGAAAAAATAAAAAACAAGTTTGTCACGGATGCCATTGATGCTTTGCTGGCTAATAAATCTATCGCCGTTACCAATACAAAATCAGTGGGTTGTGCTATAAAGTGGAAAGAATAACCACAGGCTATTTGTATTACAATTAACAAAAAATGGGCTGTATCTCTTTTGCCAGATACAGCCCATTTTTAGCTTTATGTTGATTAGTATTATGTGCTATGCTTCTACTCCCATTTCTTTTAGCACAGGCGTTACAAAGTCTGTCAGCTCTTTGATATAAGCAGGCGAAAAATCGAATCTTATACCTGCTACTTCATATAGCTCGCCTAGTGTGCGGGTATAACCCAGGCTTAGTGCATCCATATAGTTGGTCAGTGCCTGCTCTTTGTTGGTTCTATATTGGCGCCACATGGCTACTGCACCCAGCTGAGCTATACCATATTCTATGTAGTAAAACGGCACCTCAAACAAGTGTAGTTGTTTCTGCCACAGATTTTTGCGGTATTCTTCATGTCCGCTCCAGTCTGTAACTCCCGTCGAGAATTCGCCTAGTATTTCCAGCCAAGCCGCTTCGCGCTCCATCACAGTATGACCCGGATGTGTATACAACCAATGCTGATATTTATCAATGGTAGCTATCCATGGCAGCACAGTTATGATGCGTTCCATCTCTTCTAGCTGTGCCCTATGCAGTTCTGTCTGGTCTGGGAAAAACACATCCCAATGCTCCATCGAGAAGAGTTCCATACTCATACTTGCCAGCTCAGCTATCTCCATCGGATACTCCTTAAGCGACGTCAGCGGCAGCGGGTGCGACAAGAACGAGTGCGCCGCATGGCCACATTCGTGCATCATGGTTATCACATCGCCCATCGTACCTGCAGCATTCATAAATATAAATGGCACTCCAGTTTCTGCCAGCGGACAGTTATACCCTCCCGGAGCTTTACCTATACGGCTTTCCAGATCCAACCGGTTCATCTGCTGCATGGTCTCTATACAACTGCTAAAAAATGGCGACAATCTGCTGAATACCTCCACTGTTTTTGCGGCTAGTTCGGCACCTGTACCAAAGGGGCGCAACGGCTCAGTACCTGCAGGCTCGGCATCACCATCCCATGGTCGCATTGTGTCTACACCCAGTCTACGCTGGCGATGTTTGGTCAGCATGGCCTGCAACGGCAGTATATGTTCTTTCACCGCATCATGAAACGCAAAACAGTCTGCCACGCTATAGTCAAATCTGCCCAGCTCTCTAAACTTATAATCTCTGTAGTTTTCAAAGCCCGCATTCACTGCTATTTGCTGCCTTATAGCCAGCAACTTATCAAACAGTTCATTCAGTTTTTCTTTATCAGTCAGTCGTCTACTGCTTATGGCACCAAACACATTTTCACGCAGCGCTCTATCAGGGTTTTGAAGCAGTTTTGCCGCTTGCTGCAGGGTGTATACTTTATCGTCTACTGTCACCGTCATAGCACCAGATATCGCACCGTATTGCTGTGCCAGCACACTCATTTCGGCTTGCAGCGGCACATTAGCATCTCTGTATAATGACGCAGCATTTGCTACACTTCGCAGATACGGAAAGTACAAGCTCTTGTCTAGTTCTGTAACAAAAGGACAATCAAGCAGTTTTTTGTTCAGCTCAAAAGCGTAGGGTTTTATATGCGGTTCTATCTCTGTACAAAAGAAAGTGAATGCTTCTTCCAGTTCTTTGTTGGTAGTATCGCAGGTCATGCGTATCTGCCTCCAGCATACGTCCTCACTCAGTACTGCTTCAAGCTCACTTACATCTTGCAGCCATTTATTCAGTTGCGCACTATCATTTATTTCTCGGTTCTTCAGTGCTTCATAGTACGGCTTTATCGACTCCCAATTAGTGATTGCAAAATCAACTGGCAGCAATGTTCTTTCCTTTACTTGTAGTGGTTCAAATTTCCAGCTCATTATCAGTTATTTTTCTACTGCAAAGTAAGTGTACTCTGTATATATCAGCTCTCTTTCTTACGCATTTAACACTATTATATTTATCACATCTGTTAGGCATCGCAATATTTTGAATTGTAAAAACATTAAGCAATAACACATACAATCATTTTATGAGTATATATGCCAATTTTTCAGAAAACATCTAACTAAAAGTGATTTTTAATAATGTAGAGCTACTAAAAAAGTATCTATTATTGTTATATCTATAAAAGTGATTGGATGGGTTGATAATTCCATTTTTTTTCTACACCTCTGCATTGTATATTTGCAACAAGTTGTGAATTTAATGGGTTAGTAAGTAAGAGCTGCTGGATTCCTCCGGCGGCTCTGTTTTTTATAGTCAGTCATTTTTTTCCATATTCACACTGTTTGGCCCTTCCCCCAAACACACTTTACAGACTTACAAACAACACATCAAATCTTAGTTTTTGGCTCATCAATTATCCATAAAAATTATTGTTCTAAACCGGCATCCAACAGACAAACTATTTCATTATAAATGCCTCCAAATTTTCTGGAGATACTACCAAAGTTTGAGCCTCAGGATAGTTATCTGTAAAAGTTTGAGAAAAACGAACCTTTTCATTTTTGCCCCACTTAAATTCAAATGCCTTTAGTTGTCCAGCCTCATGTTCTTCTATCAGGTCTATTTCCTGCTGCTGTGTAGTTCGCCAAAAATATTGTTTTGCATCAATGTTGTTGTAACTTAAAAATTTCATCCTTTCCGAGATGATGTAATTCTCCCAAAGCGCACCCACATCTGTTCTAGAGGTCACAGCATTAAAATTATTTATTATTGCGTTTCTTATGCCGCAGTCATAAAAATATACCTTCTTACCTTTTTTTATTTCATTCCTTACATTTCTATTCAGAGCTGGCAAACGAAACACTACAAAAGTTTTTTCCAACAGATCTATATACTTATCTACAGTTTTGCCATCGCTACCTATTGTCTGTGCTATTTCTTGATAACTTATTTCACTTCCTACCTGCAATGCTAGTGCTTTAAGTAGTTTTTCGAGAATCAATGGCTTTTTAATCTGCTCTAACATCAATAGGTCTTTATACAAATAACTACCAGCCAATGACTTCAGCAAAACCTTTTCATCTGCTCCCTTAGTTACAATTTCGGGAT
>CAMDNC010000237.1 GCA_945902755.1 Flavipsychrobacter stenotrophus | reverse complement strand
AATTTGGCACACTACTATGAAGGTGTTTGTTACCTGAGAATGGGACAGTTTGATAAGGCGATAACTGCTCTACAGGCATTTGATGGTAAGGGTACTACGCTGAGCCGTCAGGCTGCAGGTGCGCTGGGTCTTGCGTATATGGAGAGTGGCAAAAACGACAAAGCGATAGAAAATTTTAAAAAAGCAATAGCTGATAAAGATGATGTGCTGGTAACACCTATGTATATGTACCAACTGGGTATGGTATATCAGGCAGCAGGACAGACTAACGAAGCTAAAGAAATATTCAAGCGTCTGCGCGATGAATATCCACGTAGCCAGCAGGCACGCGATATGGATAAAGAATTGGCTAACCTAGGTGAGCTGAACTAGTATTTTTGTTTGAGAATAGTATTTTGTGTCCCCTCTGCTGCGGCAGGGGGGATTTTTTTGTTAATTGGACCTGAAAAACGTGTAATGATTTGAGTGGATTTGTACTTAATTCATCATCAAAAATATAGTACCTTTGCAGCCCAAATAAGTATATGAATTTACGTAAAATATTGGTTTTTTATCGCATTCCTATTGCTATAGGTTTGATAGCATTAGGTTTTTTGGTGGGGTTTCAGGTTACCTGGTGGATAGCATGGATACCGTTTTTGGTGGCACTTATTATGATAGCGGCTTATTTCCTGATAGGCCCTATGACACTGATACAGGGCTACATGGAAAGCGGTGATATGGAAGGGGCTGAGAAACTGCTTAAGCTGGTGAAGTACCCTGACCTGTTGTACAAACCTATTAGGTCATCGTACTACATGCTGCAAGCCAACTTTTCTACCATAGGCGATGATTTGGATAAGGCGGAGTCGCAACTGCGCAAGGGGCTGGAAAGCGGAATGCCAGAGAAAGAATATGAAGGCACTGCCTACCTGCAACTAGGTGCTATAGCACAGAAAAAAGGAAATACTAAAGAAGCATTTGAGCACCTGCGCAAGGCTGTAAGTATAGGATTGCCCGACAAAGACAATGAGGCTACAGCTTACTTGCAACTGTCAGGTATCTGCATTCAGCGTAGAGACTTCAGAAATGCTAAAATATACTTTAATAAGGCTAAGGCTTGCAAAGCTACCAATCCGCAGGTAGTGGAGCAGATAAAAGAACTAGCGAAATACATAGCACGTATACCAGGGTAAAATGTGGCTAAGATATAATTCATTCCCCTTCAATCATCATTGTTTGAAGGGGATTTTTTTATGCGTTTATTTTTGTGGAGGAAGGGTAGCATCCCAGCCCTCGTAGTAGCCTCTGTACTTTTTGGCTGCTAATGTCAGCTCGCTTTTCATACTCATTAGGCTATCCATTACTGGTTTTTCGTGTCTCGTTACTTTTATTTCGTAGGGTAGAGAGGTAGTATTGGCATTTTTGGTACTGGTGATGGTGTATCTGTGTTGGCTGGCATATAACGCAAACGACGCTCTGCCTGTATCGCTAGTGAAGAGTAGATTGTGGGTAATGGGGCGGGGTAGTGTTAAGTTGTCGCCGGCCTGTAGTAGAGTGAGCAGTGCTTTGTCTGTAGCCATCCATTCGGTGGCGGCACTGTCGGGGTAGAGGAAAGTGCGGTAGGTGATCCAAAGTGGGTCGTGTTTTATTTTCAGAGTGTAATTATATTGTGGGTAATGTGCAGCATAAATTCGGGTTATGGCGCTGCGCACCGCTGTGGTGTCGCGCACATAATAATAGTTGAGCCGTTCGCAATTGTAGGTAAAAGTACCTGCTAGTTTTTTAGCCGTAGCACCCGATAGAAAGCTACCCGTAACGTTCAGTATATTTTCTAGGGTATTGATTTCACTTGTATCTGGGATACCCTGAGGGTTATAGCACTCTCTGGCTTTGGGGCCTACTACTACCAGAAAGGGTAGTAGTTTGTCGGGGGCTTTGGCAGCCAGTGCCATATCTACCAGCACAGATCCGGGTTTGCTGCCATAGCGTGCCATATAGGTATCCCAGTTTTCTTGCTGGGCGGTGGCGCCAGTGCAGGTAGCGGCGATGATGAGCAAAGATTGTAAACCACAGGTATACTTCATGCTGTAAAATAAACGTTTATAGCTGTAGTGCAGACCGCTTTAAGAAAAATTTATACCTATCTTGGGTAGTGTGGGTATACATTCATTAATTGTAACTCACAGTTAATTGACTATAGTACTAACATTTACAATTGTGTACACGCCTTTTTTTGTACGTGTAAAAGTATGTAGGTGGTAATCAGTGTTGTTGAAATGGTGCTTTGGTGTTTGCTGCTGTACAATGTGCAACTGAAAGTGTGAAACTATAGATTTTCGTTCCTTTTTAGAGTGGGTATATTTATTTTCGCTTTGTAAAAAGAATAGTTTTTGGCTAAAGCAATAGATGTGAGTGGTCCTTTTTCAGTATCGGAGCGAAGTTTATCGGGTCAAGATGAGCTTAGGGTTCTGATAAAGGATTGTATTGCCCTATCTCGTCACTCGCAAAAAAGGTTGTACGAAAAATATTCACCTGCGGCCTATGGTATCATCAGGAAGTATGTACACAACAATGAGTCTGTAGCCAAAGAGATATTGAATGAGGCATTTTTCAAGATATTCAGAGATCTGCACCAATATTCATTTCAGGGTGCATTTGAGGGGTGGATAAGGCGCATAGTAGTGCATACTATAAGTGACTATATGCGCAGGAACGTAAAAGAGGATAAAATGACCCGCGAGGTGATGCCCGAAGATGCCTATGTGAACAGTGAACCTGTGGAGAATATGTCGCACAAGGAGCTACTGAAGATCATAGAAACGCTGCCAGATGTACAAAGAAATATTTTCAATCTGTTTGTGTTTGAAAATTACTCGCACAAAGAGATTGCCAAAATGCTGAACATGCAGCAGAATAATTGCCGGTGGCACTTGAATGATGCACGTAGGAGACTAAAGGAAAAAATAAATTTACTTATAAATAAGTAACAGTGAAAAGTAACAAAAAACACATCGACGACCTGTTTAGGGAGAAATTGGGCAACTATTCTGAGGTGCCACCCGCTGATGCCTGGCAGGATCTGGATAAACAACTAGATACACTTACTCCTCATGTGCCTACTGCACCTCTACGGTGGCTCACCCATGTGGGCATGGTGTCGCTGATAGCGGTGCTGAGTGTGTCGTTTGTACAGAAGTTTTATGGCAAACACAAAGGTGCTGCTGATGTGGCAGATGCTCAGCAATCTAACACAGCTACTGATGTAAATAATACTACAACCGACGATGATGCAGCTAATACTACAGTGAGTGCTACAAACGGAAGAGAAACTGATAATACTGCTATTGCAGACAATGCTAATGAGGATAAAGTATCAGCAGAAGAGGTATCTGACAACAACAATACATCGGTAGGTAATTCATTGAGCGATAATAGTGCTGATAACAACAACACAAACAACAATGCTGTAGCCGCTAATACCAGCAAAGGAAACACCGACAATAATGAAATGGAGTATGGCGATGATGTGAGTTTTTCGCCTGATGCTGATAAAGAATACGTGAATGATGGTAGCCACAGCTACGATAAAAAAGTAAAAGAGAATGGAGGTAACGGTGAGGCTATTGTGAACAATGAAGTTAATTCATCATATAGCAAACAAGTTGGTAATAAGCCACAGGCTGCTATAGCTGATAACTCTACAGAATCAGAAGAAATAACTGCTTACAAAGCAGCAAAGGGAAAAGTATCAGATAGTAGACATCAAGTAGGTAACTCTAATAGTGCTGAAAATCAATTGATTGCGAATAGTGAATCTGTAACTGCTACTACCGATGCAGTAAAAG
>CAMDNC010000236.1 GCA_945902755.1 Flavipsychrobacter stenotrophus | reverse complement strand
GCCTCGGCAGATGTATCCGCCCTTGGGCCTTCGTCAGTGTCTATTGTTAGGGTGCGCTCGGTACGTTTGTTTTTGTCGTTGAGGTATACTTCTTTTACGGTGATGGGTATGATGCCGTCTTTGAAGTAGCCCTGCTGTATGGCATTGATGGCACGCTGGTGCGATTGTAGTGCAAAGGCATCTTGGTCGGTACGAGATACATTGTAGTCTTGGGCTACTTGCTCGGCGGTGAGGCCCATGCTGAGGTAGTAGTCGCCATTGTCTTTGGCATATTCGTAGTTGGGCATGGTGCGCCAGCCTGCTGTAGGTACTAGGCTCATGCTTTCGGTGCCACCCGCTATGATGCAGTGTGCCATGCCGCTTTGAATTTTGGCGGTGGCAATGGCAATGGCTTCGAGTCCGGAGCCGCAATAACGGTTGATGGTGAAGCCAGCAGCCCATTCGCCCACGGCTCTATTGGCTATTATGCGTCCCACTTGCAGGCCTTGTTCGGCCTCGGGTACTGCGTTACCTACTATTACATCATCGATGAGCGCTGGATCTAGCCGGGGTATGGATGCCAACAGACCTTTGATTACGTCTACAGCCAGGTCGTCGGGGCGATAAAAACGCAAGGCACCACGTTTCGATTTGCAAACTGCTGTGCGAAGTCCGGCTACTATATAGGCTGATTTCATATTGTTGATTGATAATAAAGGAGAAAGAAACACCTCTAAGTTAGGTAACAGAGAGGTGTAATGTCTGTGAGATAAAGTTAAACAAGAAACAGCAAGAATAGAGTGACAAGAAAAAGTTATGATTTGCAATTTGACAGCAATGTGAAAAGAATGGTGAGTAGTGACTTTGTGTTGTTTTTTTATATTTGCCCTGCTATAAATCTTAAACTAATGGATGATCTGCTGCTGGATACCGAAATAGTACTAGAAAAAATGCAAATGAAGGGTGGGTGGACTTATGCCCTACTGCCTGACGTGGTGAATGGTAGCAGAAAGAAATTTGGGTGGACTAAACTTAATGCCCTCATAGACGACTACCCCATGAATAATGCAAGCCTGATGCCACTGAAAGGTGGTAGATTGTTTCTGGCAATAAAGACGGAAATAAGAAAAAAAATAGGGAAAGAAGCGGGAGATACTGTGAGGGTAAGGTTGTACGGAAGCAAACCACCCGATGGGGTGGGAGAGGCAGACTTTGTAGAAGCCCTGAAAGATGACCCAACCGCATATACCAACTATCAATCATTTACTGCAAAGGAGCAGCAGGTATATGTGCAATGGATATTTGAGGTGAGCGAAACAGATGCTATTGTGGAGCGGATGGCTACTGCTATCAACGATATAGCGGATGGTAAAACGTGCAGGTATGTGAAGAAATAAGTGGGAGTGGTAAAGTGAGGACGTCTTGAAAGCATATGTTATAGACAATTGTTAAATACCAGTACAATAAACTACGATATACGTTTGTAATGTGTACCTTTGCACCTCTAAAATAAGGTTGGTGAAGAAATGTTATGTATGGGTGCGTTTTGTCGTGCATTTTACTTTAATGTTTTGTAGCTAACTACAGCAACAGCACATGATTTCAGTAAATAATTTATCGCTGCGCTATGGTAAGCGCATTTTGTTTGAGGATGTAAACATCAAGTTTACAGAAGGTAACTGTTATGGTATAATAGGAGCCAATGGTGCCGGAAAGTCTACGTTTATGAAGATTATTTCGGGCGAAATAGATCCTACAACTGGTAGAGTAGATGTAACCAAGGGTATGCGTATGAGCGTACTGAAGCAGAATCACTATGAGTTTGACGAGATATCTGTTTTGGAAACGGTGATACGTGGCAACACGGTGTTGTTTGATGTGATGAAGGCAAAAGATGCCATATATGCTAAGGAAGATTTTACTGAAGAAGATGGTATAAAGGCAGGAGAATTGGAAGGGCTGTTTGCTGAGATGGATGGCTGGAACGCAGAGAGCGATGCCGCAACCATGCTTAGTAACCTAGGTATAAAGGAAGAACATCATCACAAGTTGCTGAAAGAACTAGATGGTAATCAGAAAGTACGTGTGCTTCTGGCTCAGGCATTATTTGGTCATCCGGACATACTGTTGCTAGATGAACCTACCAATGATCTGGATCTGGAAACGATTAATTGGTTGGAAGATTTTCTGGCTGATTATGATAAGATAGTATTGGTGGTATCGCACGACCGTCACTTCTTGGATACAGTGTGTACACACGTAGCTGATATAGATTTTGGTAAGATCAATATATTTACCGGTAACTATTCGTTCTGGTATGAGTCTAGCCAGTTGTTGTTGAAGCAACGTGGCGACCAGAACAAAAAAGCTGAAGACAAGATTGCAGAATTGAAGGAGTTCATTGCCCGATTCTCGGCCAATGCATCTAAGTCTAAACAAGCAACAAGTCGTAAGAAGGCGTTGGATAAGATAAAGCTGGATGAGATGCGTCCATCTAACCGTAAGTATCCTGCTATATTGTTTAATAATCAGGTGCGCGAGGCAGGCGATCAAATACTAGAAGTGAAGGGACTGACTAAATCTATGAATGGCGAAATGCTATTTAAGGATATTAGTTGTGACCTGAAGCGTGGACAAAAAGTTGCGATATTGTCTTCTAACTCATTGGCTACCAAGGCTTTTTATGAGATATTATCTGGAGAAGACAAAGAATTTGATGGCATGTTTAAATGGGGTGTTACGGTAACTCCTACTTACCTGCCGTCTGATAATACCCGTTATTTTAAGGATAATGAAGATAATCTGATTGATTGGTTGCGTCAGTATTCAGAAGAAAAAGATGAAACGTTTATTCGTGGTTTCTTGGGAAGGATGTTGTTCTCTGGCGAGGAGACTTTGAAAAAATCGAGTGTGCTAAGTGGTGGTGAAAAAATGCGTTGTATGCTTAGCCGTATGATGATGCTAAAAGGCAATGTGCTGATGCTTGATGAACCTACCAATCACTTGGATCTGGAAAGTATCACAGCACTCAACAATGGCATGAAAGACTTTAAAGGAACGATACTGTTTACCAGTCGTGACCATGAATTGTCAAATACTGTTGCAGATAGAATCCTTGAAATAACACCAAGTGGACTGATAGATCGTGAAATGACATTTGACGAGTATTTTACTAATGACCGTATCAAAGCATTGAAAGCTGAAATGTATGGCAGTGTAACAGCGTAATTTATATTCAATAATTATTGAGAAAGCATACTTCCTACTGGGATGTATGCTTTTTTGTTTTAGGTATAATAACGAAATGTAAGTATAAATCATTCCTATTATCATCAGATAAGTATACAATAAATGAACAGGGGTAACAGCTATAAAGCCGTTACCCCTGTTTTGGAATTTACTTTAACTATTTTTTACTGCTGGTACACCAGTCTTACTATTTTGTTGCTACCATCTGCACCGTTAAAGCGCAGCATGTACACACCACTTGCAAGACCAACTGGCAATGAGATACTTGTAGTACCCGCTTTCGCTTCGTACTGTTGTAGCTGCTTGCCATCTATTGTGTAGATCACTACTTTACCTACCACATCCGTAGTTAGGTTGATAGCGCCAGTTGTAGGATTAGGAGATACGCTGAACACACTGTTGTCGCCTTCTGTATCTTCTGTCATGCCTGGACGTGAACAAGAATTTACAGTTACAACAGTTACACTGATACATCCTGCTGCTTTGCTGTAAGTGATGTTTGCGGTACCAGTGTTTATACCTGTTACCACTCCACTGCTAAAGTTTACAGTTGCTTTGGTAGTATTGCTGCTGGTCCATGTACCTGCTCCTGCTGCATTGCTCAGTGTAGTAGT
>CAMDNC010000235.1 GCA_945902755.1 Flavipsychrobacter stenotrophus | reverse complement strand
AAGCTCATGCCACCCACCCACGACACCACCTCCTTCTTTAGCTTTTACGATGTCACCGAAAAACTAGCCATCGTCATCGGCATGCTCTCCTTTGGCTTTATAGATAGCCTGCTCGATATGCGCACCGCCATCATAGCCCTCATAGGTTTCTTTGCCCTAGGCGCCATAGTGCTACTCATAGCCATGCGTGCCCGGGTTACCCGCTAACCCACACCCCGTTTCATTAACTTTTGGTCACCAGCAGTAGCACTACTAGCAGCGGGCTTTGTGTCACTCGCTTGTACTGGCGGGGCAATGAGGAGCTTTTGCTCATAACCATCTACCCATCCATACACTACCCATAAATTGCAAAAAAATCCCTTAATTTTAGCATGCATACATTCCTTGCCATGAAAAACATTCTTTTCTTACTCCTTTTTCTACCTTTTTGCTCACAGGCGCAGGTACCAGAGCCACACATGCTTTCTATTAAAGGAATTGGAGGTGGAGGGAATGATAACTTCTCCTCACATGTAAAGAAAACAAATGATGGAGGATTCATTATTCATTTAGTTACTTCGGCAGCAGCAAATACTGGCAATGTTGATTCGTTTTGTTCATTTACTAATAAACGGAGTATTTTTCTAAAATATAACGAAGATGGAACTGTCTTAGATTGGTTTAAATGTTATGGCTCAACTGGAGATAGTGGTATTGTCTATTTGTTTCCTCGTAATGACGGAACTAATGTAGTAGGAGGGAACTTCGGGTCATCTGCTGGTTGGGGGTGTATGTTAGCAAAACATGATGCAGATGGAAATGTAATCTGGCAACGAAATTTCAGCAAAGGTGGAGGTTCTGTACTTAAACACATGATAGAAACAGAAGATGGTGGCTATTTGATTATGAGTGAATCGCATAGAACAGATACTAATGTTTTGGTCCATTACGGAGCATGGTCATCCTTCGATATTTGGCTTTTAAAAGTTGACAGTAACGGCTATAAACAATGGAGTAAAGTAATAGGCGGTAGTTATGATGAAGCAGCATTTAACATTATACCTGCGCCCAGCAGTGGTTACTATATTGTAGGTGCGACCCAGTCTAGCGACTACGACTGCACAGGCTATCATGCAGGTGGACAAGATGGATATGTAGCCCGATTAGACGCTAATGGCAGCATTCTTTGGCATAGGTGTCTGGGTGGTAGCGGTTACGAAGCTGCCTACCCAGTTGGTTACGGAGTATCTGATGGTAAAGGTGGATTATTGGTTACGATGTCCACTACTTCTACTGATGGCGATGTGCATAACCACATTCACAAAGCCGATTATTGGGTAGTCAACTTAGACAGTGCTGGAAATATTTTATGGGAAAACTGTTATGATGGTGGACATACTGAATATCCATCTTCTATATGCAAGGCTACTGATGGCAGTATCTGGATAACTGGTTGGACATACAAGAATTATTATGAAGATATTTTTGTAGTGCATACCGATAGCATAGGTAACTTATTGCAAACTAAAATGATGGGAAGCTACAATTTAGATCATGGGAGATTTGTATATCCTTTAAAAGATGGGCTAATTCTTCATGGTGGAGCATATTATGATCACAATGGCTTTTTTACATCCCTTCACAATTACGGTTTTCTTGATGTCTTCCTTGCAGTTTTTGCCCCATGGAGTGTAGGTATTAACGACATAGAAAACGATGAACTTTCGCTCAAAATATATCCCAATCCCACAAAAGGAATATTGTACGTAGAAAAGCAAAACAACAACACCAACACCAAAATTTCATTAATGAGCATTGATGGAAAACAAATGATACAAACCATACTTGCTTCTGGCAATTCACGCGTAGAAATTGATGTTTCTCAATACCCCAAAGGCAATTACTGGGTTCGTATATCCAGCGAGACACACAAAAATATTTCACAGAAAATCACTATTGAGTAATGCCCTATCTATGAAATACAGACTTTTGTTATTGGTGGCATTGTCGTTATGCACACCTGTTATCGGGCAAAAAGTAGATACTTATGGTACTAAAATGAACAATCACTCAAAATCATTGATAACAAACAATACAATTGCCAATCGTTACTCAACCAAGGATAAACAATCAACCTTAACTTCAAATCATTCATTTTATAATGAATCGATGAATGCAAATTTTCAGGATTTTTTCTACGTTAAAGACAGTAAAGTGTGGCGTAAAAAAAATGAAAATGACCCTTGGGTCTTAGCATTTTCTCTTCCTGTTTCTCATTACACTGATTACAGTATTACCAGTATTGGGTTATCAAATATATCCAAACCAGATACTATATATATAGCATTGTGTGAAGTCGATTCTACATTATCAATCTCAAAACAACAATTATTTTGGTCGAGAAATGCAGCAGATAATGTTAGTGATATATCATGGTTCAATATATCAGATACGAATGCCAATAATCGAGCACGAATAAATGACATAGAAGTAGATGATAACAATGCTTCAAAAATCTGGATTGCTTACCAATATTTATCACCAAATTCCTACCATAGTCAACAGACGAGTTCATCAGTTAAAATTGGCTATTCACCTAACTTTGGTAATACTTGGTATAATGTGTCTAATGGTTTACCTAAATCTTCAGTTCAGAGAATTATTCGTTCCGATACCAACAAACAATACTTAACAGCCATTACAGATTCAGGAATATACAAATGCAATTTCTCTTCTTTCAATCCTAATATAGCCTATCCTCATAACATCAAATGGATCCGATAACGGTAGAATAATTAACCAAAACAAATGAAAAATATACTTTTAATTGCTGGAATGCTAACTCTTTCTTATATATCTCACTCACAGCATACATATAGAACAGAGATATTTAGTAATGAAATAAAATATTTTATGGATTCTGTTAGAAGTCAAACTAACGGCAAACTAAATTATCATGTTTTTGTTGTTAAGTTATTCAGTCAACATCCTAACTCTAACTCCCTTTGCTTTTCAATAAGCTACATAATGAATTATGTTAATTTGAACGATCAAAATCTCAACCATTACATTAAGATTGACAGTGATTACGTTATGATCAATAAAAACGATTTTAACAGTGACGTCTTTCTAGGTCGTAAAATAAAAAATAAAGATTCTGTATGTCAAAATTTTCTTTCCAATAAATTACTAGACATTAAAAAAGGATATATTAGCTCCCACCCAGAAGGTGCAATAGTTTGTATTTCCCAAAAGCAAATAAAAAAGAAATTTTATGAATATGCTGATGATATGCCACCTCAGTTTTCGGTTTTTAATATGCCTGAAGGTGCTATTATTCAAAAGATTTATGAGCCTAAAGTAGAAAAAAAGTAACCTACGCTGACTCTCCCACTTGCTCCTTCCAGTCAACTAGAACTGCCAATAAAAATCGTTCTACTGAACGCCTTCACTTTCTGGCAGCTTAACTGTCACCACCATACAAGGGCGCATCTAGCAATTAAGCTTAGCGCAATTTTAGACAAGTCTGTTACCCCAATAGGTCGTCTACCCTGAACTATGTAGATAGCGCAATTCTAGTTTTTATTTGGGCTGTTTTGCATAGAGGTATTTACGCAGTTTCCAGCAGTACATTGCCGTCTATTCCTAATTTCGAATGTATGCCTCGCAAGAAGTTGAGATCAGGTTCACGTTTGCCACTAAGTATTTGAGACACCTTAGCTGTGCTCATGCTGAGCAAAGTTGCAAGGCTTTTTTGGTTCAGCTTTCTCTGTAGCATTTTAAACCTGATTATATCTGTGAGCTGTGGCTCGTAGCCGAGTGCAGCAGCTATTTTTTGCACATCGGTTTCATGCTCATGTACAGACCTAATATCTATAGGCACCATACCTTGTTGCTCCTCATACCCTGCTACAAGACTAGCAGTGTGCGCTATCCATTCTAGTTCTTTTTGGGTGAGATCTTC
>CAMDNC010000234.1 GCA_945902755.1 Flavipsychrobacter stenotrophus | reverse complement strand
CAAAATCTGTAATACCCCTGCTGGCAAGTTCGTACTCGGTGTAGAGTTGGCGTAGGGTTTCTTCTGAGTTTTTGTCGAAATCCCATAGTGTATGGTCGAGGTCAAAAAACAGATGTTTGTATTGTGCAGGCATGGGGTGCAGTGTTGTTGTAGCTGCGCCAAAGGTAATGGATGTGGGTGGTAAGGAGGTAATGATAAAAACAAAACAGGGTTAATGCACCAAGTAATTGTTGAAAATGGGATCGGGTCGTTGCATACGTTTGCGCCAAAACTGGGCAGGATTCACACTACCAGAATAGGTATTACTATAAATGGTTGAGTCTATTCGGGTCTCCTCTTTTATGTCATAAACTTGAAAAGTGAAAGCTATACGTAGCTGCGTTTTGATACTACCAGAATGTAATGGTGCTGTAAACCGCCAATACCGACCAGAAGGCAAGGAAATGATGCGAAGGCTGGAACCACAAGATACTGAACGTAGTTTATCAATGTCTTCCCAAATGTTAGAAGAGTTGAGGGCCTGTACAGTGATGTTTAATCTACCATCCCATAGCTGAAAGTTAGCATCTTGGGGTGTTAAATTAGCAACAAAGACACTAACCCCCTTGAATACATCTAACCAAACAGCTCTGGCGCTGGTATCTACCATTACGCTTAAGCCATCTGGTATAAATTGGTCTTTGCTTCTAACCACGTGAAGTGTAGTATCTATGCCAGTATATTTTTTCTTTTTGTTGGGTAACGATAGTGACTCATCTGTAAAATAGCCACTAGAGATGTAGTCAATATTATACGCTCTCAATTTGGACAAAGTAGAAAGAGGTGCTTGCCACACTACTTTGCCGGCAGTATTGACATATGCCAATCTATAATCAATAATACACCTTAGTAATCCATTTACGAAGCCTCTTTCATCAAAGTCATTAATGATGTCTTTAGTTAAAATTGTTCCTTCAACCGTGGCAAGACCTACTTTAAATGTACTGTCGTTATACTCTTGGTTTGCATAAAGTATATAAGCTCCGTTTATAACATCCCCGTAATGTATAAGCTTGAACCTAGGAGTGCAAATAAACTTACCACTGGTATCCATTACTCCCCAAGCACCACCTTGCTTCACTACAGCCAAACCGAATTTAAAAGTATACCTGTCATTAAGGTAATCTAGCAATTCTTTGTTTACTGATTTGCCATTTTTGTCAATCATCATCCATTTACCACTTGTGTTTTTCACAAAAGCTTTACCATGGTAAAAATCTGTAGTGCCTTGCCAATTTGTATCATTAAATATAGGTGTGCCTGATAAGCTAATGTAGCCATAATAAGCATCGAACGGTACTTTGTTTTGCGAACCAGACTGTCTTTTGCGGATGTGTGCAGGGTGTGTGAACCTAGTTTGTAGCATTCCTTCTTGTGGTGTAGCCCAATATACGGTGTCTTCATTTTCAGGTTTTGAAAAGACTAGTTTACCGGCAGAATCTACAAAGCTGACCATTCGATTCTGATTATCTGTCTCAACATCAGTCTTCATCCTAACTTTATAATATCCATCGTAAAATTCACCAACTCTATCGTATTTGTCGCACCCAACTACCACTACACCATTAGAATCCATTAGCATTTCACAACTGCCACTACTGGAATAAGCTGACGGTCCATATAAATGAACTAAACCATTGTTACACTTTGAGATACTGTGATAGACTGTATCAATTAAAAGCTTGCCTGATTTGTTGATGACACCCCAATAACCATTTACCGACTTCACACGAGCACGACCATTTGTAAACGGCTTAATTTCTGTATAAGGGCAATTAAATGATTGTTGTCCTTTCTTGTTTATATAAAATGGTTTTCCATTTTTGTAAACAACAGCAAATCCTTCTTGAAAAGATTCAGCATAATCGTATTTTGGTTGGATAACAAATTTCCCATCGATATTGATATACCCATAACTACCATTAGGCCTGACTGCCGCCAAACCTTCAGAAAATTCTCCTCCATTTCTGAATTGCGGTTTTATTACCTCCTTACCAGAAGAATCTATGTAACCTATTATACCTTCTACTTCTATCAAAAATCTTTTTTCTTCCCGCTCTTCAACACTGCTATTGGGCAAGCAACCAATACCAACAAGCAACAGAATTATTGAAACAAAAGCGCAACGCGACGAACACATAGAATACTTGATAGATGTAACACCAGTGATTAAAGTTAAGTACTATGCCCGAGATAAAGGATACAAACCGTCTTTGATAACGAATATCTGCACAATTGACTTATAATAACTACCATCTTTTCTATTAGTTTTGCAGGCAGATAACTTTTGTAATAATGCTTACCGCCAACCAGATACGCAGCCAGTTTCTAGATTTTTTTCGCAGCAAGGGTCACCATGTAGTACCGTCGGCACCGATAGTGGTGAAGGACGACCCTACCTTGTTGTTTACGAATGCTGGTATGAACCAGTTCAAGGATTATTTTTTGGGCAACAGAGAGACTGAGCATAATCGTATAGCCGACACTCAGAAGTGCCTGCGTGTAAGCGGCAAACATAATGATCTGGAAGAGGTGGGTGTGGATACGTATCACCATACGATGTTTGAGATGCTGGGCAACTGGAGCTTTGGTGACTACTTCAAAGAAGAAGCCATAGCGTGGAGCTGGGAGCTACTGACAGAGGTATATGGTATAACGAAAGACAATCTGTATGTAACGGTGTTTGGGGGCGATGCTGCCGAAAACCTGCCTATGGACGAGGAAGCCTATAACTTCTGGAAACAGCATGTGGCAGAAGACCGCATACTGATGGGTAGCAAAAAAGATAACTTTTGGGAGATGGGCGATACAGGTCCATGTGGACCCTGCTCTGAGATACATGTAGACTGCCGCACCGACGACGAAAAGGCACTGATACCGGGCAAAGACCTAGTGAATGCCGATCATCCGCAAGTGATAGAGATATGGAACAATGTGTTTATGCAGTTTAACAGGCAAAAAGATGGTACACTGGTGCCGCTGCCTGCCAAACATGTAGATACGGGTATGGGGCTGGAGCGACTGGTGCGTGTGCTGCAAGGCAAACAAAGCAACTATGATACCGACCTGTTTACCGGCACGATAGCTACCATAGAGCAGATTACAGGTAAAAAATATGGGTTTACGGATAGCAGGGCAGATATTGCGTTCAGGGTGATATCTGACCACATAAGGGCTATAGGCTTTACGATAGCCGATGGTCAGTTGCCTTCTAATACTGGTGCTGGCTATGTGATACGCCGTATACTGCGCCGTGCTGTACGCTACTACTACACTTATCTGGACTACAAACAACCGATGCTGCACCAACTGATGCCTGTGCTGGCACAGCAGTTTCAGGAGGTGTTTCCGGAGCTGCACCTGCAACTGGGCTTGGTGAGCCGAGTAGTTAAGGAAGAGGAAGATGCTTTCTTGAGAACGCTGGATAAAGGACTGAAGCGTTTTGATTCTTTAATTAAAAATCTTGGGCATAGTTATGATGTAACAAGCCCAGAAAGTCAAATGGTCTTCACTTCACTTGATAATGAAGATGGTTCTAAAAAGCTTTATGACAACATCAACGATGTAAAAAACAAAATTCCAGGAGAATTTGCATTCGAACTTTATGATACATATGGGTTTCCTCTCGATCTGACTATATTGATGAGCAGGGAAATTGGATGGGTAGTAGATGTTGATGGGTTTGATGTTGAAATGTATAAGCAAAAAACTCGTAGCCGTGCTGCTACAGCCCTGGATACGGACGACTGGGTGGTGCTGAGAGAGGGTGGTAGCGACTTTGTGGGCTACGAAACGCTGGTATCTGATGCCAACATTATGAAGTACCGCAAGGTAACATCAAAAGGTAAAGAACAATACCAACTGGTGCTGGATACTACGCCCTTCTATGCCGAAAGCGGTGGACAGGTGGGCGATAC
>CAMDNC010000233.1 GCA_945902755.1 Flavipsychrobacter stenotrophus | reverse complement strand
AGGAGTGGGGTGCTGTTGCTGAGCATAGGTGGCATAGCAGGGCTGCTAACGGGGCTTATGTTTTACATTACTCATTTGGGTATGGCGGAGAAAAACCACTTTACCAACAATATCTCTAACGTGATATTGCTGGTTATCATACTCGGTATATTGGTTTATGCATTTCTGCATGAAAAGGAATTTACTGCTGCTGGCAAGAATGTATTTTCTTCGTTTGTAGATGGGGTATCGTCTGGGCTCAATACAGGTATTACTATATTCCCCTACATACTGGGTATGTTGGTGGCAATATCGCTGTTTCGCAATAGTGGTGTGTTTGAAATAATATCAGGTGGTATAGCCAAGGTATTTCTGATGATGGGTGTGGAAAGGGGTGTGGTAGATGCGCTGCCTGTGGCTATTCTACGCCCGTTTAGCAGCAGTGGGTCGCGAGGGTTTATGATAGATGCTATGCAGACCTATGGGGTAGATTCGTTAGCTGGCAGGCTATCCAGCGTGTTTCAGTGCTCTGCCGAAACAACTTTTTATGTTATAGCCGTATACTTTGGTAGCGTGAAGGTGAAAAACACCCGGTACACACTATCTACCATGCTGCTAGTGGATCTGATCTGTGTGATAGCTGCTATTGTGGTGTGTAGTTTGTTTTTTTGATGGGCGGGGTTAAAAAGAAATAGAAATCCTTATAACCTGAGAAGAGAATACAACAAAAACAAGAGGGTATTTTGAAATAAAATCAGCGCTTTACAAACTGTACATGTTTAAGTTGCTGTTTTAACCTTTCAACTTTTTCGGGAAACAATACACGTCCTTTTAACTTGAAGGCAACTAAAGACAGTAAATCCTCTTGCGGCACTTTTACCAATTTTTCAGAGTTAACTACTTTAGGTTTCATTTTGTAAAGATACATTTCTTTTGCAGAACACATAATCATATTCTATTTCAAATTCATAACTGTCGTAAATGATTATGCCATCTTCAGTATTTATACCTCCAAAAAAAGTATAGTTTTCCTTCAGTTTGTCAAAGTTTTTTTCAACAAAATTTCTGTAAGTTCTGATTCTTCGGTTTAGGTTTTTACATATTATGCTACAATTCTTTCTGCAATTTACCTTGCATATTTCCACAAATTCACTTCTGTTATCACTTCCTTGTACAACCATAGTCGCATTCGGATATAGTTCGAAGAACATTGGCACAGTGCTTAGAACAGTGTGAAAAACAGTATAAACGTCTCCATTGTTTGAATTTGATGAATCTACAATTCTATCTGTCTGAATATTATAGTCGCCAAATCCAAAGTTAAATAATGGAGAGTCTTCAAGCAGTTCAATGAAGTCGTAAGCTACTGCTTTTATTATATCTTCATTTCCAGTACTAAGGAAAAAGTATTGGAGTGAATTGCTTTCTTTTTTTTCATTGACTTTGTAAACATTGCTCCAATATGTCATTTAAGTGGTAGATTTCTTGTAGAAGATTAATGATAGAGTCTGTTGACAAAAAATTCAGATTATAAAGAATCGGTTTATTCAGCTGGCAATATAATAAATTGTTCCATTAATGTGCTGGTAGTTACACCCATACTATTTACAAAAACTATAGGTGCGATGTTCGCACCTTTTTTTATGTTTGCATATATGCAACTACCACAAAAACACTCTGCCAAAGGCACTACTATATTTACGGTGATGAGTGCATTGGCGCAGCAGTACAATGCTATTAATCTGTCGCAGGGCTTTCCTGATTTCCATATAGATGAGCGCCTATCACAGGCACTGGGCGATGCTGCTGCCAATGGCTACAACCAGTATGCACCTATGGCCGGCTTGCCACAACTGAGGCAGGCAATAGCTGCTAGTTTCGACCGCAGATATGGGGTGCAGGTAGACCCCGATACTGAGATAACTATAACCCCTGGTGCTACCTATGCCATATACACTGCTTTTACAGCCATACTAAGCCCTGGCGATGAGGTAATAGTGATAGAGCCAGCTTATGATAGCTACATACCCAACATAGAGATGAATGGTGCACGGGCGGTAGTAGTACCGTTGTTGTCTCCGGGATTTGGGGTAGACTGGCAGGCAGTGCAAGATGCCATTACTACCCGCACCAAGGCTATAATCATCAATACTCCCCACAACCCTACAGGTGCTATATGGAGCCATGCCGACTGGGACCAACTGGCAGCAATAGTGCGACACACCAACATAATAATACTGGCAGATGAGGTGTATGAGCAACTGGTGTATGATGGAGAACGGCATTACACTGTGCTGGAGCATGAGGAGCTACGGGCACGCAGTTTCGCATTGTACTCCTTTGGTAAGGTGTATAATAACACTGGCTGGAAGATGGGCTACTGCATAGCCCCACCCGCATTTACGCAGGCATTCAGGCGCATACATCAGTTTCTGTGTTTTACGGTCAATACTCCCGCTCAATATGCATTGGCGCAGCACCTCAGCAACGATAGTGCGCCCATACACGAGCTTATGCAACGCAAAAGAGATTACTTTTTGAGATTGCTGGCAGATACACAGTTTACTGTGCATGAGCCAGCAAAGGGTAGCTACTTTCAGGTAGCCAGTTATGAGCGCATCAGCAATCTGCCAGATAAGGAGTTTGCAGAATGGCTCACCCGCGAGCATGGTGTGGCTACCATACCAGTCAGTGCATTTTACAGCAACGGCAAGGACGATAAATTGATAAGATTTTGTTTTGCGAAAAAAGAAGAAACATTGGCAGCCGCAGTAGATAGGCTTAAAAAAATAGGGGTGGCACAGTAGCCACCCCTTGGTATTAGTATTAATTCATTAGCTTTTTACTTTTTGCCTAGCACCAGTGTAAGGTTGCTGAAGTCGGCAGCGGTGTTGAGTACATTACGGTAGCGCTCAAATTCAAATACTGAGAAGTGCAACTGGCTATAAGACTCACTTACGGTTATTACCAGCTTGTCGCCGTTTTTGTTGTCTTTTATCAGTTTGTAGTCTGATGCAAAACCTATAACCTGATCCAAGTCACCATTCAGGTAGTCGGCACTCATACGTATGTCTTCGGGGTTGAGTATTTTATAGCCCTTAGGTATA
This sequence comes from Flavipsychrobacter stenotrophus, assembly GCA_945902755.1. GTDB lineage: Bacteria > Bacteroidota > Bacteroidia > Chitinophagales > Chitinophagaceae > Nemorincola > Nemorincola stenotropha_A. The sequence continues at coordinate 875 of CAMDNC010000233.1, read as the reverse complement.
TCGATGGTTATTGTATAGTTGTAAGATTTTGGGTAGTTTATATCCACTGGCAGCAATCTTTTCTTTTCAGGATATAGATTTTGTTGCTTACCTATAAGTTTGCCCGCTTTTATAAGGTATCTGTTGCCTGCCTTGTTTACTAGAGTAGGTGCATTAACGGATGCATAAAGCGTAAGTGGAGTATTGGTGTAATAATTGCTATATTCTTCGTTAGAGAAGTTGAAGCTGATGATGTTGTTGTAATTGGTGCTTAGTTGTAACAAATCAGCAGCGTATTTTTTCATGTTTTCAGTACGTACGAAAGGTAACTCGGAGCGGATATTGACCGATTGATAGCCATACCATTCGTGCGATACATCTACTTTAGCATCCATACTTTTGGTGAAAGAAACTACGGCACTGATATCATGTTTGGTTTCCTGTGCGGTAAGCGGTGTAATGCGTCTTGTTTTGTACAATGTGCCTGTTACCTCACCCTTGGTAGGAATGGTGATGAATAAACCTTTACTGCCTATCACCTCAGTAGTGACAATAGGGTAGCGCAGTGATCTGTCGGTAGGGCTCAAGAATTTTTTCTGGTGTGGAAAGTAGATAACTGGATGATCGCCAAGACCTAACCAGCTTTCGAATTTGGGGTCGAAGGTGAATTTAGTTTTATCCCAAGCCCAACCTATTTCGTGAGCTATGCCAGCCTGAGTAAGGCAGGCAGAAAACAGTTTGATATATCCAAACTCTGAAGCCGATTTTTTGGTGATGATAGTATCTAGTACATCTTTAGGATTGTCGTATCCTGCAGCGTTTATAGACATAGAGCGAATGGTTTGATAGGCCATCACTTCTTTGCGTTCTTCATAGTCTACTTCATCATACAGGGC
>CAMDNC010000232.1 GCA_945902755.1 Flavipsychrobacter stenotrophus | reverse complement strand
ACAGAGATAGCGCACAATGATGTGGTAAGTTGCAGCATCGTAAGCAGCGGCACATGTGGCGGCCAGGTGGCCAGCGGCAGTGTGGTAATGAAGGTGAACAGTGTAAGTGTAGCAGACGTAGCCGGCAACAACATGCAGGTAGTACTGATGCCTAACCCTAACAACGGAACGTTCACAGTCAAAGGCACAATGAGCATGGTAAGCGGCGAAGCCACAATAGAGGTAACGAATATGTTAGGTCAGATAGTGTACCGCAGCAAGGCAACCGTGCGCAACAGTAGCATAGAAGAGCATATCACGCTCGACCATGCACTCGCCAACGGCATGTACCTGCTCAACGTACGCAGCGGCGAAAACAGCAAAGTGTTCCCAGTATCTGTTAGCAGATAAGAGGAATATTATTAATTGCATACCAAAGAGCAGTGCCACATATCTGGCACTGCTCTTTTTTATTCATCATTCCTTGGTAGAGTAGGGTAGCCACCCCTAACCAATATATATATACCATATCCCTATTCGCTTTTACCAGTGGCAATTCTTTACTTTTGCAGCATGGTGTATAATGTTATCGGGCTCATGTCCGGCAGTTCGCTCGACGGATTAGATATTGCTTATGTGCAGCTTACAGAAGTCAGAGGCAAATGGGATTTCTCTATCCTCAACGCCGATTGCATTCCATATTCTAATGAATGGCAAACTTCACTCAAAGCTGCCCACAATTCTTCCGTTGCCGAATTTCTGAAACTCAACACCAGTTATGGCAGGTACATTGGTGAGCAAGTGGTACAGTTTATGACAAGGCACCATCTCGAGCACAAAGTACATTTCATCGCATCTCATGGCCACACAGTTTTTCACGACCCACACAGTAATACTACTTTTCAGCTGGGCGATGGTGCCTCTATTGCAGCTCTTACTGGCTTACCAGTTATCAACGACCTCCGTGCTGCCGATGTAGCTCTTGGTGGACAAGGTGCGCCCATTGTACCTATCGGAGATAAATTATTATTTTCTGATTATACTTATTTACTTAATCTAGGTGGCATAGCCAATCTTACTGTTCAGGGTGCTGATACCACTTCCATGGCGTTTGATGTTTGCCCTGCCAATCAGCTCCTTAATGCACTATCAGCTCGCCTAGGCAAAACCATGGACGAGGGTGGTGCCATAGCTGCTACTGGTAAGATCATACCTCAGATATCCGATGTGCTCAACAACGATCCCTATTACCAGCAGCTTCCGCCCAAGTCTCTCAGCAACGACGATGTCGCACTCATGATTCAGTCAATCGTCAATAACAACGATTACTCAGTTGAGGATCTACTATGTACGGCTTCATTTCATATAGCACAAAAAATAGTAGATGCTCTACAAATGGTAGCACACAACGACACTTCTTCACTTCTGTTGGTCACTGGTGGCGGCGCCTTTAATGGATTTTTAATCGAGGCTTTACGCAGTCTGTTGGCTAACAGAAATATTACCCTTGTTGTTCCTACTCCAGATGTTGTAAATTACAAAGAAGCACTCGTTATGGCGCTTATCGGTGCCTTGCGTTGGCGCGAGGAGGTCAACGTCCTCCACTCCGTTACTGGTGCCTCTCGCGATAGTGTAGGCGGGGCTATATGGTTGGCGTAACTATTATTACTTACTCTTGTACAGCATTTTTACATGCATTTTTATACTATTTACCGCCTATTTTTATCCTAAATCAGTATCCTTTGCTATATTTACACTTCAAAACAACTTCTAAATGAAAACGCTGTTGAAAATCTCTATCTACCACTTACTTATTTTCGCAGGTATCATTGCAGTTACAGCCGCTTCCTGTACGCGTGGCGATACCATGTGCGCTTGCTACAGCATTAATCCATCTGTTCGAAATCACTTCAATTTCGGAAAATCTATCAAATACGACCACGCACGCGCAAAGTGCGATACCATCCAGACCAACGAAAGATATGATACTTGCGAAATAATGAAAATTAAATAACTACAACATCCACTTACTATTCGCTGAACTGGTACACCGATGGTAGTTCAGCCGCACTCTTGAAGGTCACCCCTAGGTCACGTATCAGCCCATCTTTTAGGTCATACACCCAGCCGTGCACATGTAGCGGTTGCTCGTTTCGCCATGCATTTTGCACTATCGATGTCTTTCCTAGGTCATATACCTGCTCCATCACGTTTAGCTCCACAAATCTTTTTCCTCGCTCCTCCACGTCTGTTATGCCGTCTAGTTCTTCAGCGTGGTTTTTATACACATCTTTTATGCTTCTCAGCCAGTTGTCTATCAGCCCAAATTGTTTATTACCCATAGCTGCCAGTACACCACCACATCCATAATGCCCACATACTATTATATGTTTCACTTTCAGCACCTCTACCGCATACGATAGCACACTCAGCATATTCATGTCATTATGCACCACCATATTGGCAATATTCCTATGCACAAACATCTCACCAGGTTTAGTACCCGTCACTTCATTCGCAGGTACTCTACTGTCAGAGCAGCCTATCCATAGGTACTCCGGTGTTTGCCCCTTCGATAGCTTCATGAAATACTCAGGGTCAGCCTTCAGTCTTTCTACTACCCATTGTTTATTATTGTCCAGTAGTCTGTTGTACGATTTTTCCATGGTTGTCTGTTCGGCTTGTTTGTAATTGAACCTGTGTTGTGCTTCAATAGGTTGTACATAGTTATCTAGCAACAACACCTCTTGCTAATTCTTTGTGTCCCTATCAACTCACTCTTTACTCCACTGTTCATTCATAAATCCAATGGTTGCTTCAGTTACTAATCGTCTCTATAATAGTATATAACACAATAATTTACTATAATACTTCAGTCACTCAGCACCACGAAAATAGGATATTTTCCACTCTCACTCACTGCTATGACTGTTTGCCACATTTAATTATCCCTTTACACTATTTACCCTTGAAAATCTCCTCATTGCTATATACTTTTGACATAATAGAACGTTATAAATGCCATGGCAAAAAAACAACCCCAAAAGTCTGAAAATACTGCACCCAAACAACCCGCCAATAGTGCCAAAGCACCTAAAGCTACTGCTGCTGCTAGCCCCAGCAATGCCGTTGCTGCGGTCTCTATTCGCAATATTTGCATAGCCCTCGGTCTTATATCTATCGTCATTTATTTCAATACTGTTTGGAATGGTTTTGTGATGGACGATGTTATGGTGCTCAAAGAAAATAGATACGTTCTTCAGGGTTTCGGTGGCGTGGCAGAATTGCTCAAGACGCCCCACATGCGGGGGTATCTCATCATCCCCAACGATCTTTACCGCCCACTTTCTCTAGTCATGTTTGCCATCGAGTATCAGTTGTTTGGGCTGTCTCCAGGTTGGTTTCACTTTTTCAATATTGTCACCTTCGCCGGTTGCACCATCATGTTTTTTCTCTTCTTGCACAAGTTTTTCAACGAGCAGCGCCTTGCCCTTGCAGTCCTTGCAGCATTGGTTTTCGCCGTTCACCCCATTCATACCGAGGTCGTAGCCAATATCAAGAGCCGCGACGAACTCATGTGTTTTTTCTTTGGATTCCTCTCACTTAGTCTGTTTATGGATTACATGAAGTCAGGCAAAATGCTACAGCTCCTCCTCGGCACGTTTATGTTCTATCTATCTATTATCTCTAAGGAAACCGTTATTGCATTCGTAGGCATAGTACCCATCATATTTGTCATCTACAAACACGACGACAAAAAGCGAGCTGCCTTCATCACTGGGGGTGTCATCTTAGCCACCATCATTTTCTGGTCGGTTCGCACTTCAGTGCTCAATGCTTACGATGCCAATCAGCCTGCGGGTAGTGTCGAGTTCATCGACAATGCCCTCTCTGGCGCACCCGACTTCCCCCTTACAGCCGTTCAGGTCTTCACCACCAAGGTCGTTGTGCTAGGCATGTATCTCAAGCTCATGTTTTTACCTTA
>CAMDNC010000231.1 GCA_945902755.1 Flavipsychrobacter stenotrophus | reverse complement strand
GTAATGAAGCCCGACAATAACCACACTACTATGAGCCATCCGGCACTACCCACTGCCTGGGCTATACCAGCACTGACTATAAATATGCCGCTGCCTATCATAGACCCTATCACCAGCAGTGTGCCGTCGAGTAGGGTAAGAGATTGTTTAAATCGGCTTTCGCCCGTAGTATCCGTATTGTTTGTGCTATCCAAAACAGGTAGTTTGCAGAAATATACTACTTATTTCTTATTCTCATCTTTTTTAGCTGCTTCATTCAGCCCGTCTACTATGTCTTTGGTAATGTTGTTGGCACCCTTGGTATACAGTATCGCGGAGCCCGAACCCGAATAGGAAAGGATAAAGTCGTAATTGTGGGTCTTGTTATATTCAGCCAGTATTTGGTCTAGTCTTTTCTTTAGGTCGCTGTTAAATTCTTCTTGTTCTTTCATCAGCTGTTCAGTAAGCGACTGTTTTCTGCTTTCTAGTGTCTGTTGCATCTGCATCAGCCTTTTTTGTGCCCCTTCATACTCCGACTGTGTCAGCGTATTAGCTTGTGCTTTTTTCTGTATTTCGTTAGCATCGCTCTGCATCTGTCCATACGATCTTTGCAGTTCGTTTTCCATTTGCTCTTGTCTGTGTTTGAAATCTTCTCTTTTAGTTTTCAGCAGCACATATTGCGACTCCAGCGAGTCTATATCTACATACGCCAGATTGCTGCCCGTGCCTGTAGCTACCGGTGCTGCTATCGGTGCTGCATTTTTATCTTTGCCGTTCATGTACAGTGCACCGAGTGCCAATACGCCTACCAAAGATAGTATGCTAAGTATGGTTGCTATATTTTTCATTATGTATCTGTTTGTTACGTTGTTATGTTTCCCAAAAGTAATAGCATATACATAAGATGTACATACAGGGTTTCATAAATTTGTCATAATTAATACTGCTCATGCACACACAATTCAACGACTGTGAATAGTGTATATTACTGGGTAGTAGTGAACTATTCTTTGCCAATGAGGCATTCCAGCGATATAATTTTGCTGTTCTAGTAAGAGGGAATTTGTAAAATTAATAAATCGAGCAGTTCCAAACTTCCCCTACTATAGTGGTGTCATAGCTGCTACATTCTTCCTGAGCTTTGGTCTCATACTGGCCACCCAGGTCTTTGGTAAATACCACTTTGTTGTTGTACGAACAATTACAACGATAGTATTTTTTGCAAGATGTAGTAGACAAAATACAAAGAGACACTATTACAGCAGAGTAAATAACCTTCTTCATTTCAATATTCGGTTGTATGAAAAGCGAATTTAGTTTATTTATCTTTGAAGTACTAATCATTTTCACCTATTTTTTTCATTCACGTGCACAGCAATACTTCTATCATCATTCGCAAAGCAGCAGTAGCCGATATCCCCTTAATAAAAAAACTAGTATCGCAGGTATGGCCTCAAACCTATATACCCATTATAGGAGCGGCACAGGTAGCCTATATGTTAGATAGTTTTTATAGTCCTCAGGCATTAACGACTCAAATAGAAGAACAAGCGCATCAGTTTATAATAGCCTACCAAGATGATATACCTGTTGCATTTGCAGCCTATTCACCACTAAGCCCTGATACATGGAAGCTACACAAGTTATACATATTACCTGATGTGCAGGGCAAGGGTATAGGCAAAAAAATGGTCAACTACATAAAAATTGATGTTGCAGACAAAGGTGCTACCGATTTGGTGCTCAATGTCAACATTCATAATACCTCAGCTATAGCATTCTACAACAAGTACGGTTTTCGTCACCTCCGAGATGAGGATATTGATATAGGTAGTGGCTATTTTATGAACGACCATGTTTACACTTTAGCGTTGTAGTATAGATAGCTGTTACCACACTACCCCCATTTATTTCAATAGGCACAAAAAGGGGCTTTCTTTCGAAAGCCCCCTTTGTATAAATATACTTGAACAATACTATTACTCTAACTTGAACACGATAGGCAGGTTGAATAACACTTTTACTGCCTTACCATTTTGTTTACCTGGTTTCCATGGTGGCATAGATGCTACCACGCGTTTTGCTTCTTCGTCACAGCTTCTTTCCAGGCTTCTTGCTATCTGTATGTCGCTGATTCGTCCATCTTCATTTACTACAAACTTTACAATTACCCTACCTTCTATATTGTTCTCACGAGCAGCATCTGGGTACTTCATTGTTTTTTGCAGGTACGATGGCACATCATAGGGCGCAGCTGGCATTTGCTCCACGTAATTGAACACTGTAGGCGGTGGTGGTGCTTCTACCACACCAGTACCAGTGCTCGGTGCTACTATACCTGGGTCTATACCATTGGGGTCACCTTCTTCAGTTGTTTTGCCCGATGCAGTTACTTCTTTCTGTGGAGGTGGTACTTCTTCTTCTTTTACCTCTTCATCTTTTTTTATCACAGGCGGGGTAAACTTCACCGTAGGTTTCACTGGTGGTGGTGGTGGTGGCGGCGGTGGTGGTGGTGGTTTGTTCGGGTCCATAGGCGGCGGCTCAGCCAGCGTTACTTGCTTCACCACAAAAACTTCCTTTTTTTCAGTTTTTGCCCTGCCACTTATGAATGCATAAGCAAATACGCCCACGCCCACAAATAAAAGCACCAACATAGACCTGCCTATACGCTTGCGGTAATTCTTGCGCAGTTCGTAGCCTCCATATTGTTTATTACGACCATCATAGATGATGTCAAGATAGTCGCTGGAAAGAATTTTATTAATATCCATTTTTTACTTTTTGAGTTATAAGTACGTTTACTTATCCCTGTGTCTTAATAGCGTTATTTGTTGGTTTACTGTCCTGCACTTGCAGCTTCAGTAGCTTGTATAAAACCTTTTTCTACATCCGATATGTCAATGATAGCATATACCTTAACGTCATTGATGCTCATTTCATCCAGCATATTTACTAGGTCACTGTAGGTACTGTTTACATCGGGTTTTATCAGCACTGTAGTTTCATCTTTAGGGCCCAGTGCACCTGAGCGCTTCAGACCATCTACCATTTTTTTCTTTTTGATGATCACATCTCTAATGCCATCCTTTGCTTTGAAGCCAGTTATTTTCAGGTCTGGAGCTACATCTGGGTTATCGCCTATTCCCTCGTAGTAATAAACGCGGTGATCTTTACTAAGCAATACTGTCAACGCAACACTAGCTTTCAGTTTATTTTTTTCGGCATCGGTCAAATTTTCATCTTTATAAGGCATGTTTATCTCCATAGTTTTTGGCTTGGAGAGGGTGGTAGTAAACATGAAGAATGTAATCAACAGAAAGCCAAGATCCACCATCGGGGTAAGATCTACACGCGTACTAAGTTTTTTTCCTTTTTTGACCCCAGGTCCTTTCTTATGTCCCCCACCGGAGGTATCCATTTCTGCCATGACACTGATGTTTTATTGTTGGTCCTGCTTGCAGGCACCGGTTAATTAATATTATTTATGATTTTGTGTAGTATATTGGGCTTATTCAGCTTTTGCTACACTGTTTTTCTGCTCATATGCGGCTGTTCCTTCTGGTATAGCCTTCATATTCGTTATCAAGTTGAACTTAAATATTTTCCAGCCTTCCAGAGTACTGATTATTTTTTTGATGTGCGGATATGCAGCTTCGCCATCGGCTTTGATACAGATACGCAATAGAGGGTTGGTATTACGTGCGCTTTTCACCCACTGTGCCAGCTCATTGTTTACTGATAACACTGATGTGTCAACAGGTATACCTGGTGCTGTTTTTCCTATTTCAGCTTGTTTGTCGGCAGATAGGTTCAGATAAGATTTCAATTGGTTGAACTGTATACCTAATGAAGCTCCGATAGCAAAATTGTTCATTTCAGCATCTGTAAGGTTCAGAGCACGTTCGCTGTTTACATTTTCTATCAGTGCTTTTCTCTTTAATTTGTTATCTATCGAGAAAAATATTCTACCCTTAGAGTCCACAGTAAGCAACATAAT
>CAMDNC010000230.1 GCA_945902755.1 Flavipsychrobacter stenotrophus | reverse complement strand
ACTGCGCCAAAAACCGCTTACTAGATGTTCCAAATATTCATAACCCCACCTATTCCTCCTCCCGCATTGCCTTCCATTCACTTCTATGCTTGCGAAGTGGATGCTGTTTCGATTTATTGAAAATCATCATGCCGTTTTCCCTACCGGCTCGGTGTTCGCGCTGCTGATCTTCTGGTAGGTTCTTTTCCTCCATACATTCAGGACTACAGCATCCTTCATATTTTTCGGCACAGGTAGGGCATTGTATAAACAGCAAGTGACAACCATCATTTTTACAGTTGGTATGTGCATCGCATGGGGTGCCACATACATGACACTCTGCCAATACATCATCGGTTATGCGCTCCCCTAGCCGCTCGTCAAAAACAAAGTTTTTACCCTTGAACTTAATAGGCAAGTTTTCTTCCTTTGCCTTACGGGCATATTCTATTATTCCTCCTTCTACATGAAACACGTTTTTGAACCCATGATGCAACATATAGGCACTTGCCTTTTCGCATCTTATGCCACCAGTACAATACATAATGATGTTTTTGTCCTCATTGCCACGCAGCATATCAGCAGCCATGGGTAGCTGGTCTCTGAATGTATCTGATGGCACCTCTATTGCATTTTCAAAATGCCCCACTTCATACTCGTAGTGGTTGCGCATGTCTACTATTATCGTGTCTGGTGCTGCCGACAGTTCGTTATACTCCTTGGCTTTAAGGTATTTACCAGTTTTAGCCATGTCAAACGTAGGATCGTCAATACCATCGGCTACTATTTTGGGGCGCACCTTCATTCGTAGCACCCAAAACGACTTTCCATCATCATCCAGCGCGATATTCATGCGTATTCCATTCAGCTCTGGCGCTGCTGCATACAGTGCATCTCGCATAGCTTCATACTGGCTAGCTGGCACACTCACCTGACCATTTATACCCTCATTGGCTATATATACCCTCCCAAACACCTTTAGTTCGGAAAAACTGAGATATAAACTGTTTCTGAATAATACCGGATCTGGTATGTGGAAATACTTGTAAAAGGAAACTGTAGTACGTGGCTCTGTTTCGGCAAGCATACGCTCTTTCAGCTCCTCATTATTTACGCGGTTGTGTAGCACTGGCATGGTGTACAGTCGTGTTTTTTATGAGTGAAAAATCAAATTGCAGCGCAAAAATACATTACTACCACCGCTCACCAATATGATTTTGGTCAGTGACAATTAAAAAATAAAAGAAAAGGGAAACGATATCAACTACAACCACCTAAGCGGATTGCGACGACGTAGTAATATGTACTGCTTCATATTGAGCCAAAAAGCCAACACCATATACACTATCACCGGCGACCCCATAGTAAGGAAAGATATGTATATAAACCACAACCGAATACGAGATGTAGCCACACCCATGCGCTCGCCTATAGCACTGCACACGCCGAACGCCTTCCACTCTATAAAATCCTTGATGTCGTAAAGCCTGTACATAGATAGTTGTAAAGTTAGATAATGTAATTTGTATAACAATGATTATCGAGAAAATCATGCCACAATTCACAAAATGATAAAATGACTTGAAATTCTGGTTTTGCCCCTAACAAAAATGACTAAGCCACCTACACTACTGTTATGAACCATACTCCAACCGTGTAACTAATAAAAATAACTTCAATTGCGTGAAATTATGGGGGAATTTTTCACAAAAAAGGAAGTATTTACGGCCCAAACACTATTTTTGTCGCAAATAATTTTAAAATATGAAGCGAAATGCTTTTTACGGTCTTTTGTTGGGTGTGTCGTTACTGACTGCCAGTGCAAAACAGGCTGAAGCCAAGATCAGTTACACGCAGTACACCATGCCAAACGGACTAACGGTTATACTGCACGAAGACCACTCTACACCCATCGTAGCAGTGTCAGTTATGTACCATGTAGGCTCTAAAAACGAGCACCCCGAACGCACTGGTTTTGCTCACTTTTTTGAGCACTTGTTGTTCGAAGGGAGTGAAAACATCAAGCGCGGTGAGTTTATGAAATTGGTACAGTCGGCAGGTGGTCAGTTGAACGCCAATACTACTCAAGACCGTACTTTTTACTACGAAGTCTTACCTTCAAATCAATTAGAACTGGCATTGTGGATGGAATCTGAGCGTATGCTACATGCCAAAATAGACGAAGTAGGTATAGAAACACAACGTAAAGTAGTGAAAGAAGAGAAAAAACAACGCTACGACAACACCCCTTACGGTCAGTTGATCAACGTGATATTTGAAAACGCTTACACGACCTACCCCTACAAATGGAGCCCAATAGGTAAGGAGCAATATATAGACAAAGCCACAATGGATGAGTTTATGGCGTTTTACAAAACGTTTTATGTTCCCAATAATGCTGTAATGGTCATAGCTGGCGATATTAATCAGGCACAAACAAAGGCTCTTATTACCAAGTACTATGGCGATATACCCAAAGGTACCAAACCCATACCACGCCCTACAGAGGTAGAACCTGTACAAACTGTCGAAAAACGCGTTAAGTTCTACGATAACGTGCAGCTGCCTGGTGTAGTGTTGGCATACCACATACCTAAGCAAGGCACACATGACTATTATGCCATTCAGTTGCTTACGCAGTTAATGTCGAAAGGCAAAAGTTCAAGATTTGAAAAAGAAGTAGCCGACAAACAAGAGAAAGCCATTCAAACGGCCTCATTCGACCTCGGTAATGAAGAACCAGGATTGGCTATTATGCTAGGTATTGCCAACATGGGTGTAAGTGCCGACGACTTGGAGAAATCGCTGCTAGCTGAAATTGAGAAACTAAAAAAAGACGGTATCACAGACGAAGAATACCGCAAACTTCAAAATCAAGCAGAAAATGACTTTGTAGAGCAAAATCAAAAAGTACTAGGGGTAGCTACAAACCTTGCTACATACCATACGTTTCAGGGCAATGCTGACCTGATTAATACTGAACTAGACAAGTACAAAAAAGTGACCAAAGAAGACATTAAGCGTGTAGCCAACAAATATTTCTCTAAAGAAAATCGTTTGGTGATACACTACTTGCCGAAGTCTGAAGAGAATAAAACACAGGAAAGTGCCAATAAGCCCGGAGGAAAATAATCTGAAGGCAATTATTGCAGCCAGCTTTTACATCTTTTCAAAAGGAAAAAACAATTCAGCTAAACAGCTTTAAAAAAACTAAGTAATGAAAAAAATAACATTATCTATATTGGCTTTGGCAATGGTGAGTGCGTCTTATGCACAACCAGTAAACCGCAGCATAAAACCAAAACCGGGACCTGCCCCCGAAATTAGCCTTGGCAAAACCGAGAGTTTTACTTTGGCAAATGGTATGCAGGTTTTTGTGGTAGAAAACCACAAACTCCCTACCATCAATTGTAGCATTCAACTGGATGTGAAACCAGAACTGGAGGGCGACATGGCTGGCTTTGCCGACATGATGTCTGAACTGCTAATGACTGGTACTACTAGCCGCAGTAAAGACAAGCTAAATAGCGAAATAGACCAAATGGGCGCCGGACTGTACATAAGCAGCGAGAGCATTCAAGCTATGGGGCTCAAAAAATATCAGGACAAAATTTTTGAACTGATGGCAGATGTGGCAATGAACGCCGTTATAAGCCAAGATGAGCTCGACAAAGCAAAGAAAAAAATGTTATCTGGTCTGGAGACGCAAAAAAACGAACCAGATGCAATGGTGGACAATGTAACCTCTGTGGTAAACTACGGAACTAACCACCCCTATGGGCAAGTCGCAACTCAGGAAACTGTAAAGAAAATTACACTTGAACGTTGCAATAGCTACTACAAAAATTACTTCCGCCCTAATGTAGCCTACATGGCTATTGTAGGCGATGTAACTGCTGCTGAAATGAAGCCAATTATAGAAAAGCACTTTGGCAAATGGCAAAAAAACAATGTTGTAGCGGTTAATTATCCTGCTCCAGCTACTGCCCCAAACAAGCC
>CAMDNC010000229.1 GCA_945902755.1 Flavipsychrobacter stenotrophus | reverse complement strand
ACTTCAACGGAGACGTAATAAAACTAGAAAAAGCACCCAAAATAGCAGTATACACCCCACCCAACAAACTACCCTGGGATGATGCAGTGACCTTGGTACTCACCTATGCCGAAATACCATTTGATAAGGTGTATGATGACGAACTACTGAAAGATGACCTTGCCAAGTACGACTGGTTGCATTTACATCACGAAGATTTCACTGGGCAATACGGTAAGTTTTGGGCGAGTTTCAAGCACGAACAGTGGTATCAGAAAGAGCAAAAAACAGCTGAAGACATGGCAGCCAAACATGGCTTCAAAAAAGTTTCTCAGCTGAAGCTGGCAATAGCCAAAAAAATCAGAGATTTCACTGCCGGTGGTGGTTACCTATTTGCTATGTGCTCTGCAACCGATAGTTACGATATTGCTTTGGCAGCAGAAAGCACCGATATATGTGAATTTATGTTTGACGGTGATGCGATGGATCCACAATCACAAGAAAAGCTGGATTTCTCCAAAACCTTCGCCTTCAAAGACTTTACATTAATTAAGAGTCCCATGCACTACGAGTATTCTACCATTGATAATACAGAATACCGCACTGCTATCCCTATGAATATCGATTATTTCACTTTGTTTACCTTCTCAGCCAAGTTCGACCCAGTACCTGCTATGCTGTGCCAAAATCACACCACCACTATCAAAGGATTTATGGGACAAACTACCTCTTTCAGAAAAGATGTTCTTAAATCTGGTGTATTGGTTATGGGCGACTTTAAACCAGCAAACGAAGCAAAATATATACATGGTGAGTATGGAAAAGGCACCTGGACATTCTATGGTGGTCACGACCCAGAGGACTATCAGCACATGATACACGACCCAGTTACGGAGCTGAGTTTACACCCATCATCACCCGGTTACCGATTGATACTCAACAATGTATTATTCCCCGCAGCCAAAAAGAAACCTAGAAAAACCTAAATTTGCCCCTTAATTGACTTTTATAATGGAATTAACTCCAACTGCAACCACCATTAGCAAAAGCATAACCAAATAAAACGATTAATTCAAAAAACTATAATAATAGTAAACTATTTTAGCGGTTTTTAAGGAGAAGGCAATAAATGAATAACCGGATTGGATTGGGAGTATTTGGCACTTTTGGTGATCCTCACGGATACCAGCAGGAGTTCTATTCCAATGTCCGATTTATAAACAGCTTAGACCTTAACGAATTTGCAATAGAGTTCTATCCTGGAGCCGACCTCTACTCCGTAAAGCGAGAAATTATTGATGGTGTTTACACCGTATGTTTTTGCATCTATACCTACGCCCGTGAACTGAATACCGAGCGTTTTGGAACATTTATAGGTGCTTGTATAGTGCTACAAGATAGCTATACAGATGCAGACTATATTTACCAATCGCTCAAAGAACTCCACAAAAGTATACTGAGCAACAACGAATACCTGAAAGGTAATACCATTAATGTTCCTACCGTTAAAGATATAGCAGTAACAGAGCCTTCAGAATTTGTAGCGGCTCGTGCCAATGCCATACCTATCAGCAAAACACCCTTCTTTACACCTTACGTAGACCCTCAGAAGAACTATCTGGTGCTCTCTGAAGCTACCACAAATGCTAGTTTGGATGAACAAGTATTGCAGTTTTTCGAAGAGGCTCAAAAATATCATACAGATACTACTACCCTTTACTTTAGCACAGACAGTAACGTAGCTGACTTTGTGAAGCAAGAGGAAATACTTGAGATACAAGACTGGCAAACCTTCTGTAGCCGCAAGCAGGAAGCACCCAAAACAGCTGTAGTACGAACCAAAAAAGGGGTATACAAGCCTGCTACTTTTAATGAAGATACTACACTTACAACCGCTGCAAATACATCAGACACGTCTGCAGATTACAGTGCTGCCAGTAGCTACACACCAATTACTGCTGCTCCTGTAGCAGCTGAGCCTGTCATTGATGCTGCTCACCAGGCTTACCTGCCCAAAAGCAGCGACAGCTATCTTACAGAAGACGATGATGACCCCTATAAACCATTTGACCTTTGGGATGAACCTATACCCGAAACCGGCTGGAATAAACAAGAAACCACCTATAGGGTAAAGGAATATAATCGACTTTTCAGGTACACCAATGTCTTGTTGGAGCACATTCATCAGCCATCGGCCAATGATACTGAAGGTATGCCCAAAAAGAAGAAACTACTCATTGCATTGCTAGTTATATTACTACTCACTGTTGCAGTTGTTGTATACCTAATGTTTTTTCACAACAAACCGAACAACAATCCACCCAAATTTAAAAGCGGTAACAAAACCGAAAAAAACATAGACACTACAACGTCAAAGACTACCGAAAGCAAACCTTCGACACCAGATCCTGAGCCAGAAGATGAATCAGATAAAGAGTTGAAGAAAGAATCTAAAAAAGAAACTGAAATCGACTCACCTAAACCTGTAGAAAAAGTAGCTACTACTACTAAAACCCAAAACGAGCCAACCACTGCTAAAGAAAATAAGGCCACAACCATAACACCTGCCACTGCAATAGAGAATGCCGAGACAGGTGTCAATGCAATGTATGTACCAGGCAAAGAAGTGCCATCATCTAGCTCATCAGTGAGTATGATACCGGGTGACCTTAAACCTAAAACGCTTCATCCACGCCCCAATACTCAGTTGTCACAGAACGACATACCGTTTCTTAAAGAAGTTGGTGTAAAAGACAAAACATTAACCGAAATTGTAAAAATACTATTCGAAAACTCACCCCAGAACATTGGATACATTTACAAAGGGCAAGAACAACAATATGGTGCACTCCTTCTGAATAACAATAAAATCTTCTTTAAGCGCACCACCAACGACTATATATGCACCGCCGACCAGCAATTGTTGCATATACCCGCCTACAACAGCCCCAGACTGCCAGCGGTGTTTCCCAAATAAATCTGACATCTTACAAACGAAACCTATTATAACACTTACATCCTGAATTCAGGATAGTATTGGCGAGCTATTGCTTCATATCGGGCAGCCTCCGCCATATTACCCAATGCTTTGTAAGATAGTGCCAGATAGGGTATATCTTTCACATTGTTAGGGTCCAGACTGAGCGACTTAGATATAGCCTCAATAGTAGCCTGATATTGTTTCATTTGGTAATAGCAATGCCCCAAATTAGAATAACCATTCACATAACCAGGATTGGCCGCTACCAATTGTTTGAAAATATCAACCGCTTGCTGGTATCTGCCCGAATTCAGATATACTGCACCTAGATTATTGGCGGCATTCATATCCGCAGGATTCATTTCCAAAGCTTTTTTAAAGTAGGGCTCTGCTTCTGTATACTTATTGGTAAAGTAATACGCCAAGCCTATCTGCATATACGCTTCAGAATAGTTGGGATCTATAGACAAACACTGACTGAGCACATAAATAGCCGAGTCGAACTGCTGTGCACGTGCATAACAACTACCCAAATTGCAGTAGGCCTGCACAAAATCAGCCTTTATTTTTATCGCAAGTTTGTAATACTGTATAGCCTCAGGTATACGATTAGTGCGCAAAAATACGGTGCCCAGATTGTTGGCCGCTATCGACTGGTATGGGCTTTGAGATATCGCAGTCTTGAAGTTTATTTCGGCAGAATCGTATTTGAGTATATTTAGGTACGCAGTTCCCAACTCAGTATACGCATCTGTATACTTCGGAAAAATCTCAATCGCTTTCTTCAGGCACACTATACCCTCCGCTATTACCTGTTTTTTCTGATTGGTATCTTGTATGGTAGGGTATACATTTTCTACCAGTTCATTGCCTACATAATAATTCAGTCTTCCATTCTCAGGCGACTTTGTTAGGTCAGTTTTAAACAGAGTAGAGTTGTCTTTCCATTCAGTATTACGAGCATAGGTTAAGTAAGAAAACAACAAACATACAGGCACCAATACGCCTAGTGCCAACTTATTTTTAGTGAATGACTCAAAGCTTACATCTGCCTTCAATA
>CAMDNC010000228.1 GCA_945902755.1 Flavipsychrobacter stenotrophus | reverse complement strand
TTTACGGCAGGGCCACCATCTCCTGAATAATTACATTTCCTATTTCCTGCTATGGTGTAAATTACACCCAGCGCATTGATTTTACGGATGACGAAATTGCCGCAATCTGCTACATACATATTGCCCGCTTTATCAAAAACTATATCAGTTGGCTGGTTCAAGATTGCAGATGCAGCCACGCCACCATCACCTCTATATCCCTTCACCCTATTTCCAGCCACTAACGATGTCATTCCATTAGGGCCCACTTTTCTCACTACATTGTTACCCGATTCTGCTATGTATATATTGCCTAGCTTGTCTGTTGTTACCTGATTGGGTTCAGATAGAGAGGTTGCAGTAGCAGCAACATTGCCAGGCACATACTCGCAGTTGCTACAGCCAGCTACTGTTTTTACTATTGGTTTATGCAGAATGTAAGAAAACAATAAAATGAAGCAGAGCAATTTCATTCGTGATATTTACAATCAAAGTTATGTATATTTTTCCTTCTTTGCAGGCATGCCTCCGCCTCACATCGTTGATTGTCCTCGCTTTTTCTGCTAGGCACACAACGACATCAAGGCTCTGAAGCTGAATATCCTTTCTCTTGCCCTCTGTAGACACCGCTATAAATCCACATCTCAATATGTAGATATCTTAAACTCTGCCAACACCCCAATTGACCCAAATTGCCGCACTTCTGCTACATCAGTTGCGTGTAGTCTTTTCACCTATAACTTTAAAAAACTGTCAACTTATTGTTTCAGGACGATACACCCCAAAACCCATGAAAACACCTGCAACAATCCAGCAATCCGCTACAAAATCTACTACAGTAATAAATCCCTAAAACAATGCATTTGGCACAACCGCACACATCCCACCCCCCAAAACAAACCACCATTCCCCGATAAAAACCCAAAAAGATAAAAATAGAAGTTTATTTTTGCCAAATACATACTCCAACAAGATGAGAAACACTCCATTTACAGACAAACACATTGCCCTTGGTGCTAAGATGGCGCCGTTTGCAGGGTACAACATGCCTATCTCTTACACAGGCATCAACGAAGAGCACCACTGTGTGCGAAACAACGCAGGTGTGTTCGATGTCAGTCACATGGGCGAATTCATCCTCAAAGGAGAACATGCACTCGATCTCATCCAGAGAGTAACCTCTAACGATGCCTCTAAACTAACCGATGGCAAAGCGCAATACTCTTGCCTGCCCAATAACGAAGGCGGCATCGTAGACGATCTGCTGGTGTATTGTGTAGAGCACAACAAAGTATACATGCTTGTTGTCAATGCATCAAACATAGAAAAAGACTGGAACTGGATCAGCAGCCACAACACCAACGGTGTAGAGATGCATAATGTGTCAGAGAAAACAGCGCTACTTGCAGTACAGGGCCCCAATGCTACCCAGTACATGCAGCAGCTTACAGATATGGACATTACCAACCTCAAGTATTACACCTTCACCAAGGGCGTATTTGCAGGTGTAGAGAATGTGCTCGTTAGCGCCACGGGTTACACGGGTGCTGGTGGTGTAGAAATCTACTTCGAAGACCAAGACGGCGCGGCCGATAAAATATGGTCCGAGATTTTCAGAGTAGGTGGTCCACAAGGGCTTAAGCCCATAGGTCTTGCTGCCCGCGATACGCTCCGTCTTGAGAAGAGTTTCTGCCTTTATGGCAATGACATAGACGATACCACTAGCCCTATAGAGGCTGGTCTGGGTTGGATCACAAAGTTCACCAAAGACTTCACTGCCCGCCCCATCATCGAAAAACACAAAACCGAAGGTACTACCCGCAAGCTGGCTGGTATAGAAATGGTAGACAAAGGTATACCCCGTCATGGCTACACCGTGCAGAATGCTGCTGGCGAAGAGATAGGCGTTGTTACTTCAGGTACACAGTCGCCTAGTATGGGCAAAGCCATAGGTATGGCATACCTCACTACGCCGCACCTGGCAGAGGGCACAGAAGTGTTTGTAATGATTCGCGACAAGGGTGTAAAGGCAAAAGTGGTAAAAATGCCATTTATGTAATAGCCTATTGGGCAGTTGCCTTATGTATTAATTAATTTTTCACAGTATTAACCATATCAAAAAAACACACCCCACTGGTGGGTAAATAAATACAACATGCTACCAAAATACAAACGCATACTACTAAAACTCTCTGGCGAGTCGCTGATGGGCAACCGCAACTTTGGCTTAGATGCTCATATGCTCGAACAATACGCCACAGAGATCAAGTCTATCACAGACCTTGGTGTACAGGTAGCTATAGTAATAGGCGGTGGCAACATTTACCGAGGCATGAACGAAGCCGAAACTGGCATAGAGCGTGCTCAGGGCGACTATATGGGCATGCTAGCCACCGTTATCAATGGTATGGCACTGCAGGCAGCACTAGAGAAAGCAGGGGTAAACACCCGCTTGCAGAGCGCCATAAAAATGGAGCAGATAGCCGAGCCCTACATCCGTCGCAAAGCCATACGCCACCTGGAGAAGGGTAGGGTAGTTATCTTTGGTGCAGGCACCGGCAACCCTTATTTCACTACCGATACCGCAGGTTCGCTCCGTGCTGTGGAGATAGATGCCGATGTGATACTGAAAGGTACCCGTGTAGATGGCATCTACACCGCCGACCCCGAAAAAGACCCTACTGCCACCCGTTTCGATACGCTATCCTTCGCGCAGGTCATCAGCCAAAACCTCAAAGTAATGGATATGACCGCCTTCACCCTCTGTCAGGAAAACAACCTACCTATTATAGTGTTCGATATGAACACCACTGGCAATCTGCTCAATGTAGTAAGCGGCAAAAAAGTAGGTACGCTGGTTAGTTAGTTTTTAGTTTAACATTCTTTCTATATAAAACCCATCGCAGCTCCTGTTGCGGTGGGTTTTTTAGTGTCAGTACAGGGGTGTTTGCTCTATTAGTTCTCTTTTTTGCTCCCAACAGTAGCACTACTATCAGCGGGTATTGTGTCACACTCTTGTACGTTCAGGGCAGTGAGGAGCTTTGCCCATTTCATCTCCCCCTTATTTTAATTAATAACATTACGTTAACTAACCAGTGTTAATTCATTAACAATTAATTTTCTTTAAAAAACAATTATTCCCTTCTTATTATCATAAAACTTTCCTAATTTTATTCAAACATAAATTTTCATCATTATGAAAAAGCTCCTTTTCCTCTTCCTTTTTCTACCTTTTTGCTCACAGGCGCAGATCATTATCACCGTGGCGGGTGGCGGTTCTGCTACTACCAATGGGGTGCCTGCCACTTCTGCCAATATAGGTGAGCCTTATGGTGTAGCAATGTACAACAATGGCGATTTGATAATTTTAAACCCTGAAGATCATAAGATTTACAAAGTTAGCCCTGCTTACAATGGCACTATTACTACCATAGCGGGTACAGGTATCAGTGGCTACAGTGGCGATGGAGGACCAGCTACAAATGCTGAATTTGGGTATTCGCAGTTTATTACTACTGATAAAAATGACAACATTTACATATCAGATATATTTAGGCTTAGGAAAATCGCTACAACAGGCATCATCACTACCATTGCCGGCACAGGAGTAGCTGGGTACAATGGCGATGGCATTCCGGCTACATCTGCCCAAATATATGCATCTAAGGGTATAGCGGTTGATGATACAGGCAATGTTTACTTTGTAGATGCGGGGAATTTACGCATTCGCAAAATAGACACATCTGGCATTATACATACTGTAGCAGGCACAGGAGTGTCTGGGTACAGCCCCGATGGTAGCAAGGCAGATACGGCAAAATTTTCACTGATCAGTAGTTTATCTATTGACAGGTTCAACGACCTCTATTTTTTAGACAACGCTCGCATTCGGAGAATAAATCATAACACAGGTTTAATCAATACCATTGCTGGTACAGGTATTTGGGGTTATAGCGGTGATGGAGGTCCTGCCACCTCTGCCCAAATTAGGGGCGGGGGGGTAGAAGTAGACACATCTGGATACATATACTTGGCAGATGATGG
>CAMDNC010000227.1 GCA_945902755.1 Flavipsychrobacter stenotrophus | reverse complement strand
TTTCCCCAGTGATAGAAGAGCATGCTCAGAAGGCTACATTCCCTACCCACATCATTAAAGGCATGGGCGATTTGGGTTGTTTCGGCCCATTCGTTCCACAAAAATATGGTGGTGCAGGTCTCGATTACATCACCTATGGTATCATGATGCAGGAACTGGAACGTGGCGACTCGGGCGTGCGCTCCACAGCCTCAGTGCAAGGTTCTCTGGTTATGTTCCCTATCTATAAATATGCTAGCGAAGAACAAAAACACAAATACCTCCCCAAGCTCGCAACCGGCGAATTGATGGGTTGCTTTGGTCTCACCGAGCCTAATCATGGCTCCAACCCTGCAGGTATGCTTACCAGCTTCACTGATGCTGGCGACCATGTGATACTGAATGGTTCTAAAATGTGGATCTCTAACGCTCCATTTGCCGATATAGCCGTAGTATGGGCTAAAGACGAAAACGGAGACATAAGAGGTATGGTGGTAGAGCGTGGCATGGAGGGTTTCACTACTCCCGAAACTCATGGCAAATGGTCGCTTCGTGCATCAGCTACTGGCGAGCTCGTATTTGATAACGTAAAAGTACCCAAGGCCAATATCTTCCCAGATATCAAAGGGCTTAAAGGACCTCTTAGTTGCCTGTCAAGTGCCCGTTTTGGTATAGCTTGGGGTGCACTGGGTTGTGCTATGGACTGCTACGACACAGCACTACGTTATGCCAAACAAAGAGAACAATTTGGCAGACCAATAGCCGGCTTCCAGCTTACACAGAAGAAACTGGCAGAGATGATTACCGAAATCACCAAAAGTCAGTTGCTCAATTGGCGTCTAGGTGTGCTGCGCAATGAAGACCGCGCTACACCAGCACAGATATCTATGGCTAAAAGAAATAGTTGCGATATAGCACTGAAAGTATCGCGCGAGGCTCGCCAGATCTTAGGTGGTATGGGCATTACTGGCGAATTCAGCATTATGCGCCACATGATGAATCTGGAATCTGTAGTGACTTACGAAGGCACTCACGACATACACCTGCTTATTACAGGTATGGATGTGACAGGTATCAACGCCTTCAGCTAACAAATTATAATATTTCTACAAATACATTATCCCCCGTCGTAGCAACACTACAGCGGGGGATTTTTCACCTTACTAGCACAGTTATGCAAACAATGCCGTAGTGCTTTTACCAGTTTCGGTCAGTGTTATCTGTTGTAGAAGTTTATCATATTCTATCAACCCCAGGTCGTGCAGAAAACTGAGATAAAAACCTATATGTTCATGATAGACCTCATCCAAACCCTGCCTTATTTGGTTGATGCAGCTATCGCTAGGAACACCAGGCGCAGAACAATTTTTTCTAATTACCTCTAGTACGATATCAAAGTTATTCATGGCTTGTGAAGCAAACAGTTAAAAAATGCTTCGTTTTCAACAAAAAAAATAAGGGGCATACAAACCTTGGTCAACCAGTAGAATTTTGCGAATGCAATAGAGAACTGATAAATACCAACAAACACAATTTAAGACTTACGAAGGCAATCACCATTTGGTTTTAGAATCATAAAAATGAAGCAGATTTGACGAAATTGTTTGATGACGATACTCCATGAAAGCTTGTAGAGCATATCACACAATCTCAATAACGAACTATAACAACTAACTAAAAACACTTTCACCAACAGCAATGCGACTAGAATTACAAGAAAATTGAACCAATCACAACTAATAAATTATATCAATACATCTTCAGGCTGCATTTTCGAAAACGAGTTCTAAACAGAATATTTGATTATTATCTTTGTCACCACTACTTCATGCCGATACAAACATGACGGTATCTCACGACTCACACAATGAACAATAACAAAATATACGCAGTAATAGTAGCTGGAGGTAAGGGCACCAGAATGGGAAATAAAATCCCAAAACAATTCCTTCATTTAATGGGTATGCCCGTATTATGCCATTCAGTACTGGCATTCAAACACGCATTCAAACAAATAAAAATCATCATAGTAGCACCAGAAGACGATGTGGATAGTGCAGAAACGATTCTGAAATCTTACCTGCCCAAGATTAATATCACGATAGTAACTGGAGGTGATACAAGATTTCAAAGTGTAAAAAATGGGCTGAATGCAATAACAGGAAATGGTATTGTATTTATACATGACGCTGCCAGACCGCTATTGTCGCAAGACGTAATACAAAGATGTTTTGAATGTACTATGGAAAATGGAAATGCTATTCCTGCAGTATCAGTAGTTGATAGCATTCGTATGGTAGATGATCATGGCAACACGGTACCACTAAATAGGGATAAAGTAAAAATTATACAAACTCCACAAACCTTTAGAACCGAAGTTATAATACCTGCCTTTAAGCAAGAATACAGCACCAGCTTCACTGACGAAGCAACAGTGTTAGAGGCAATGGGAGGCAAAATACATCTGGTGCAGGGCGATTTAGACAATATAAAAATCACTAACCCTACCGACTTACAGCTTGCAGATATCATCCTAAAATCTAGTATGTGACAACTAGTGCAGCGTACAAACTGTGTACATGTATAGCAGCAAGCATTTTGTTGCTATACAGTAATTGTTATAGCCAATCGATGGACACCAGCAGTATATTTTCTCAGCCAGTGAGTATGGATTCCTTTGTCGTTAAAAGTGGTTTTGATATCAATGCATTCATTCGAAGGGTAAAAGGTGATACAACATTTTTCAAGGCTTTCCGAAGTATGCACCTGATACCCTTTACTGCTGAAAATAGTTTGGAGGTATATCACAAATCAAAAAACACCATAATTGCAACTGAGCATACCGAAACCCAACAAGAAATAAAAAACAATTGCCGTGTCACAAAAATCTTGAAACAATCTACAACTGGCAACTATTACAAGCGCAATGGTGACCACAATTACTACACTGCATCTTTGTTCCATTACTTATTTATACCTCAAAACATCGTGTGTAATGAAAATGACATAGTAAATGGCAAAATGAATCAACAAGCCAAAACTAAACTCGAAAAAAATAAAGAAGAGCTAAAGCTACTTATTTTCAATCCTGGCTCAAAAGTAAAAGGGGTACCATTTATGGCCGACAGAGCTTCGATATTCGAAGCAGATGAAGCAAAAAAGTACAACTTCTACATCACTCAGGCTAACTATGAAGGCCAACATTGTTTTGTATTCAAAATCACTCCGAAGAAAGCATATGAAAATAAAGTACTGTACAATGAACTTACGACATGGTTCAGAAAAAGTGACTACAGCATTTTATCCCGACATTATTCTTTGTCGTACCGTACATTATTGTACGATTTTGATGTGATAATGAACGTAAATACGACCACTATAAATAGCAAATTATATCCAGTACACATAACCTACAACGGAAATTGGCATGTTTTTACACAAAAGAGAGAAAGAGTAAAATTTGATATCAAAATACAATACTGATCACTGCAACTACATCTGGGCTATAATGGCAAAGAATGCTATGTTAAAAATGAATGCTCAGTTGTCAATTTTTCGATTAACTACTTAACTTTACTCTATAATTTTCAAAACCAAAATGAGCAATTTTAATCAACAAGAGTTTACCGACTTCACAGTACTAGAAAGTAAACAAGGGCGCACTACCACAACCGTATCTAAAAAATACATGGCTGGCGTATTCACATGGATGTTTATTGCATTAGGTGTCTCTACCCTTTTTGCAGTATTGTTCTCTACAACGCCAGAACTCTTGCAATATCTGTTCAGAACCACCGAAAAAGGTGTGGGACTCAACATGCTGGGCTGGGCTGTGATGCTAGCCCCTCTAGGCTTCGTGTTGCTAATGACCTTTGCATTCAATAAGTTATCTGCTACGGCTCTTACCGCACTGTTTGTTGCCTATGCAGCGGTCAATGGTATTAGCTTTAGCTTTATATTGCTTACTTACACTGCAGGCTCTGTGATAGGCTGTTTTGCTACTGCCTCTGTCATGTTTGGTGTGATGGCACTTATGGGTTACACCACCGAAAAAGATCTTACTTCTTTTGGCTCTATACTATCTATGGCACTGGTGGGCATACTGGTGGCGTTTATGATCAACATGTTTCTGCATAGCAGTGC
>CAMDNC010000226.1 GCA_945902755.1 Flavipsychrobacter stenotrophus | reverse complement strand
GTATCTATAGACCCGCTGGACATAATAATGCAACTGCGCCGCAACCTGATAATGGAAGAAAGCAGTGCACCAGGCGAATGGAACATGATGTTTGGTAATATCGAAAACAACATGGCCCCTTGGAAATTCAGCCCCGATGATAGGGATGCGTGGGTGAATGGGTAGTCATTGATTAAAATGTCGATAATAATAAATACGGTTAAGAATTCTGAATTGTTTCAAGTTTACTTTTCAATACAGTTTGTATTACTTGTAAAGAACTTCAGTAAATAATAATAAATAGAGTCTATGTCTATAAAAAACATGGCAGAATTTGCCGCAAATGGTGAGGTGCCTGAGGTATTGTTTTGGGTGGGGTGTGCAGGTTCGTTCGATCAGCGGGCACAGCGCATTACCAGGGCTTTTACACAGATACTAGATAAGGTGGGTGTGAAATTTGCGATACTGGGCAAGGAAGAAATGTGTACTGGCGACCCTGCACGCCGGGCAGGCAATGAGTTCCTGTTTCAGATGATGGCTTATAACAACATCAATACCCTTAATGCTTATGGGGTTAAAAAGGTGGTAACCATTTGTCCGCATTGTTTCAATGTGTTCAAAAACGAATATCCCAAGCTGGGTGGCGACTATGAGGTCATACACCACACTACCTTTTTGCAGCAACTCATCAACGAGGGTAAGGTGGTGCTAAAAGATGGCGGCGCATTCAAGGGCAAAAAAATCACTTATCACGATAGTTGCTACCTGGGCAGAGGCAACGGCATATACGAAGCCCCGCGCGAGGTGCTACAGGCTTTTGATACCGAACTGGTGGAAATGAAGCGTTGCCGTAGCAATGGTATGTGCTGTGGTGCTGGTGGTGCACAGATGTTCAAGGAAGAGGAAGCGGGTACTAACCGTGTCAACTTCAATCGTGCTGAACAAGCATTGGAAACTGGTGCAACTATCATCGCCGCAAACTGTCCGTTTTGTACTACTATGCTTATGGATGGTGTGAAAAACAAAGAAAAAGAGGATAGTGTGCAAGTGCTGGATATAGCAGAGATGGTAGCAATGTCTATCTGATTATAGGGACATTTATAAATACGGCTATTATGAGCAAAAAGACATTAGTACTAGGCGCGTCTGACAATGAGAGCAGATACAGCAACATGGCTATGCTTCGCTTGCAAGCCAATGGGCATGAGGTAGTGCCGGTGGGCAAGCGTGCAGGAGTAGTAAATGGTATGGAAATACTAACAGGTATGCCGTCTGTAGCAGATATTGATACCGTTACACTATATCTTAACCCCGACCACCAGAAAGCTTATTACGACTACATACTATCTGCCCATCCCAAGCGTATCATCTTTAACCCCGGCACCGAAAATGAAGAACTGGAGGACCTAGCAGCCGCCAAAGGAATACAGGTAATGGAGGCATGTACGCTGGTGTTGCTAAGCACTGGTCAGTATTAGGGAGATTAGCTGTCTATATTTGGTTGTTCATTTGTTTGGTTAGGTATGCTGATCTGCACGTCAGTACCCATACCCTCCTTGCTATTTACAGCTATATTGCCACCTAGTTTTTCTATTGCAGCCTTTACCAAATATAGCCCTATACCACTACCTCTATTTGTGTTTTTGCCGTGATAGTATAGGTCGAAAATGGATTCCAAGTCACTTTCGTGGATCCCTGTTCCATTGTCTTCGATAGCAAAATTGATAGTGTCGTCGTTAGAAAACGCCGTTATAATTACCTTGTGTTGTCTTCCACTATCGCTGAATGAGATCGCATTTTCTACAACTTGTGACAGTATAATGTTCAATAAGTCTTTATCAGTGTATATGTCAGTTATACTATCAACGTTTGTAACAAGCTGAGTTTTGTTGAGGCCTTCTTTATTTTTTACACCTTTTATTGTCGACTGTACTATTGATTTCAGGTCTATTTTGTCTATGCTGGTTTTGCATTGTTTTATTTGAGTTACTGCCATAAGGTCATCTAGAATTTTTTCCATCTTCAAGGCAACTTTGCCTGAGTTACTGAAAATCTCTTTTAATTTTTCTTCATTTGTTTCCATAACCCCAAGATCCGAAAGACCAATGATAGTAGTTATTGGACCTCGAAGGTCGTGTGAGGAACGATAGATAAATGTGTCTAGTTCCTTGTTTTTATAGGCTAATTGCGATTCGGTTTTTTTAGCCTCGTCAATGTCTTTGATAATTATAGTTACATATAGGGGTTTGTCATTTTCGTCCTTTATCAGGGTTAGTATCTGCTCTACCCAAATTAACGAACCATCTTTTTTTTGAATTTTTTTCTCTACAATGTAATTTTGAGTAGTCCCATTTAGAATATTATTGAAATTTTCTAACGCATTCTTTTTGTAGACCGATGGGTACAATTGTTCATAACATAGTTGTTCGATTTCTGTTTTATTATAGCCTGTTATAGAGCACAATTGGTTGTTGGTAAGTATCCATCGACCGTTTATAGATAGATATGCAATGCCAACCGCAATTTGCTCGAACGATGAACTGAAGAGCAGCTCACTCTCTTTTAGTTTTGCCTCTGCTATCTTTCTTTCGTTTATGTCTCTGGCATTAGTTATTACTCCTTTTACTATTGGATCATTAAGTCTGTTTACAGTAGTACTTTCCACCCATTTATAGCTACCATCACTGTGACGGATTCTGAACTCGCTGCCAAAAATCACACCTGGGTTTAATAATATTTGTTCTTTAGTTTTAAAATAATTGTTCAAATCATCAGGATGTATTATTTGCGTCAAATCAGCATTTTTCAATTCATTATCGCTGTAGCCAGTGAATCGGGTGCTGTTGGGGCTTGTAAACAATATATTGCCCTCACCATCTGTAAGTACCGTAATGTCCCCTGCATTTTCGATTAATGCTTTGTATAGTATGTCTGTATTTGCTTTCGTAATTTTAGTAGAAGCAATTTCGGTAGTGTACTTCTTTGAAATAGAATACAACATCCATCCTGTTAAGAAAATAAATGCAAATCCTTTGTAGGTCTGTATTGAAGTGATGTATCGCTCATGAGAATAGAATTCTGTAACCAAACGATCGGAGAAGAAAATATATAGTATACCTATTATTATATATGGTAAAACAATTTTTTGGGGTGGGGTAAGTTTAGGCGTCATTTATGCAATAGAGTTTGAAAAAGTCACAATATTCAGTGTTAACAAATTGTAACTAGATGATTTTGGTTAGTTTTTGTAATGATTTTGGTCAGCTTTTGAGGGTTTGCTCCTGTTTTTTTAACGTATTCACCTTGTAAAAAGCTATTCTTTTTTCATTCGTCATTGTCTGATATTTATTATATTTGATGTTGGTGTAGATGGGCTGTGTTAGTTGTTGAGGTTAAAATAGCAATGAGACAGTTTTCATGCATCAGTCAAATACACTTACTATGAGCAAGCAGTATTTTGTAGAAAGCAAAGCTAATTCTGGCGGATCGCTGGGCAATGAGTCGGGGAAAGTAATGGTAAAAACGGCCTTTATCAATGACCGTGCTTATGAGATACAGGATGGAGATACCATACTTACACTCATGCGCAGGCATCACGGCAAGGATGCCATACCCACCCTTTGCGATGCTCCTAATCTCGACCCATTTGGCTCTTGCAGGGTGTGTAGCGTAGATGTGGCACTAGTAAAAGATGGTCCCGTGAAAACAATGGCTTCTTGCCACACACCGGTTATGCCCAACTCTTATATCTATACAGAGTCTGAGCGGGTGCAGAAACTGCGCAAAAACATCATAGAACTTGTACTTACTGACCATCCGCTCGACTGCCTGACTTGTGAGGTGAACAACAACTGCGAGTTGCAGAGTGTGGCTGCTAGAGTGGGTATAAGAGATGTGCGCTACCCAGAAGGTAAAAACCATCTGGATAGAAAAAAAGACCTCAGTCATGCCTACATGACCTCCGATTTTTCGAAGTGTATCAACTGTTTTAGATGTGTGCGTGCATGTGACGAGGTACAGGGGCAGTTTGTGCTGAGTATGGGTGGCAGAGGGTTTGATAGTCACATCATAAAAAGTCTGGAAACAACCTTTGAAAAATCAGATTGTGTGAGCTGTGGTGCCTGTGCGCAAGCATGCCCTACATCGGCAATATCTGATATTTT
>CAMDNC010000225.1 GCA_945902755.1 Flavipsychrobacter stenotrophus | reverse complement strand
TACTACCACGAACGACCAGCACGGCGATATTTGTGCTTGTCGGGGCGGCGGTTGTCTGTTTTAAAGATTTTGGTGCAGGAGGCAAGGTGACCAACTATGAGGAGTAGTGTGGCTATTTGTAATATCTTGATTCTGGTTTTCATTTTCATTTATTGTTGTAAGTGGAAGAAAGAGTAATACAACTAAGGGATAAAAATAATAAAACGATTGGTAGTACAAAGTATGGATACGAAAATGCATGATATTTTGTTTGTGCTAAATGGTTGAGATAATGGAGTTGCTTATAAAGCGTTAATTGTATGTAGGGCAGGTGTAGTTATGATAAAATCATGTATTTTAGCACGCAAATGCAGCCCGACATATCTATAGTAATACCTCTCTATAATGAGGAAGAATCTCTGCCCGAACTAATAGAGTGGATAGAACGTGTATGTGTAGCTAATGGCTATACGCATGAAGTAATAATGGTGGATGATGGCAGCACTGACAGTAGCTGGGAGGTGGTAAAGGGATTGCAAGCAAAGTATAGTAGGGTAAGGGGTATTCGTTTTCAGCGAAACTATGGCAAAAGTCCTGCACTATATGTAGGCTTTAAAGCAGCTGAGGGCAATGTAGTAATCACTATGGATGCTGACCTGCAGGATAGCCCCGATGAAATACCAGAGTTGTACAACATGATCATGAACGAAGGGTATGACCTGGTAAGTGGCTGGAAAAAAGTGCGTTATGATAATGCTATAACCAAGAATTTGCCATCGAAACTATACAATGGTGTAAACCGCTGGATAACTGGGATTAAGCTGCATGACATGAATTGTGGTCTTAAGGCTTACAAACGCAAGGTGATAAAAAGCATAGAGGTATATGGAGAGATGCACCGCTTTATACCAGTGCTGGCCAAACATGCGGGTTTTAAGAAGATAGGAGAGAAGGTGGTGCAGCATAGGGCGCGAAAATATGGCAGTTCTAAGTTTGGGTGGGAGCGGTTTATAAATGGTTTTCTTGATCTACTGACTATACAGTTTATGAGTAGATTTGGCAAAAGACCTATGCACTTTTTCGGGGTGCTAGGTGCTATTACATTTCTTACTGGATTTCTACTTACTGCATCGCTTATAATAGACAAATTGAGATTTGGAGATAATGTGGGGATTACCAACAAGCCGGCCTTTTACATTGCGCTTACTACAATGATAATGGGTACGTTGTTTTTTCTGTCGGGTTTTATAGCTGAATTGGTGGTGCGTAACGCTGCTGACCGTAATCATTACATAACAGAAGAGCAGATTGGCTGGTAGCTTGTTGTATTATTTCAAACAACTATCATTGAAAATATAATCAGTTGCCTCTATCAATAACGAGAACTTACGCTTATTTTTGCTGCTTTTAATGGTGACAAGCTATATGAAATAGCGGAGATAATATATACATATGCTGCAAGACATACAAATATTGAATGAAAAGGAAACCCGCGGTGGTTTTGGGGAAGGGATACTGGAGGCAGGCAGGCGCAATCCGAACGTTGTGGCATTGACGGCCGACCTAGCAGGCTCGCTGAAACTTAATGCATTTATGAAGGAGTTTCCTAAGCGTTTTGTGCAGTGTGGTATAGCAGAAGCTAATATGATAGGGGTGGCTGCAGGTATGACCATAGGAGGTAAAGTGCCATTTACTACTACATTTGCCAACTTTTCTACATCGAGAGTGTATGACCAGATACGTCAGTCGGTGGCTTATAGTGATAAGAATGTGAAGATATGTGCATCGCATGCGGGGCTAACATTGGGCGAGGATGGTGCTACACACCAGGTGCTGGAAGATATAGGCATGATGAAGATGCTACCGGGAATGACAGTGATAGTTCCATGCGATTTTAACCAAACTAAGGCAGCAACTATTGCAGTGGCGGAGCATGCGGGGCCAGTGTATCTGAGATTTGGTCGTCCGAAATGGCCAAACTTTACAGCTGAAGATCAGAATTTTGAAATAGGCAAGGCGCAATTGCTTGCAGAAGGGACAGATGTGAGCATTTTTGCATGTGGGCACATGGTGTGGCTGGCGGTGGAAGCAGCTAAAACTCTGGCCGAAAAGGGAATTTCAGTAGAACTAATAAATATTCATACGATAAAACCACTTGATGAGGCTGCCGTGACAGCATCTGTGAAAAAGACTGGCTGCGTAGTGACGGCTGAAGAGCACCAGATAAATGGTGGACTGGGGGATAGTATAGCCAATGTAGCATCTAGGAATTGCCCTGCACCTCATGAATATGTAGCAGTTATGGATACATTTGGTGAAAGCGGCACACCCAAGCAACTGCTAGATAAATATGGGTTAACTGCTGCGAGTATTGTAGCTGCTGCAGAGCGCGCAATAGCTAGGAAGATAGGATAAGTTATATTACTCAAAAAAGTACTGGCCCGGCAACTAGGTTTTGTTGCCGGGCTATTTTTTTAGTGAAAGGAATCCATATGTTTTTGAGAATATTTATCTGTGTATTTTTCTGCTTATGATGTGATTATATCTGACTAATAAGATTAGATTTCCCAACCATTCTTTTCAGAGGACTGTCTTTTACAGTTAGGATGATGTGTGTTTTGCTATTCTAGTGTATGATGTTCATTTAGACGTTTTTGTAGCACTGTTATAGAGAAACAAAATATTTTTGATAACTGTTTTGAATCGCTTAGAGATATTAATTGACTACAAACAAGCTGTGTTTTTGAGCTAATAATATAATAGGAAATTTATGAAGAAAATTAACTCCCTTTTGATTTTGTTGATACTGCTGATTTGTGGGACGACAAACAGTTTTGCGCAGTTGGTAGGTACAAATTTGTATCTTCAGGGTAGGTATTTAGAAATTGGACAGCTGAACAACGGGGCATTTGGAGCCTGTTCACCTTCAACCCCTGCTGGTTATCACCCGCACTCACCTGGAACAGCATTGGGGTCGGCATTGGCAGAGGTATATGATTATGGAAAGGATGGCTGGACTGTAGGTACTCCACCATTTATGGGCGATTATACCTATCCGGGAAGTCCGTTTGAAGGTTGGGGATTACAGATCGGCGCAAACAGGACGCATGCTCGTCAGCAGTGTCCTTCAGGTGTTTATCAGAATGGTGGTGCAGGTATAGGGCTCGTAGGCGCTAATACTACATACACTAACAGCGGCGGTAGTATACGCGGTATGTGGATTGGATCAGCTTCAGGGGGCACTGTGCAGATAAGACAAGAAACAAGGGTAGACACATTAGCATCAGCGGTAATAGTAACCACAGTTTTACGTAACACGGCAGCTACTGCTACCGCACCTATGTATTATATGCGCTCCTGTGACCCGGATAATGACCAAACATGGCCAGGTGGAGGCTTCTTCACCAACAATACGATAGTACATCAGAACGAAGATGCCCGTCATAGAGTATTGGTGTCGGCAAGGGGGGCAGGTTACCCAGCAGCAGCTTATATGGGATTGGGTACAAAAGACTGTCGTGCGAGGTGCTGCATTTACAATGCTTGGCCGCTGAGTACTGCTGTGGATTTTGCAACAGTATGGAACGGTACCTATATGACTGCAACTTATGGTCTAGGACAAACAAGTAATGGTGATATTGGTATTGCGCTTACATATAACTTAGGTAGTATACCTGCTGGTGACAGTACTATACTTTCCTATGCATATATATTTGATGGTAATCTTGGTTTAGATAGCGCTTTTCCTGATCCACAGATTGTGGTAAATGGTGTGCCAAGAGTATCCTACGCATCACCAATTCCTAATTTTGACACTTTTGACGTTTGTTTGTATCCTGGCATGACGACGCTGCCAATAAATATTTTGAATGCAGTAGATCGTAACTGGAGCTGGAGCAGATGGACATGGTCTCCTGGCATAGGTCTTGCCAGCACTACTGGTGTAAACAATACCATCAATGTAGCCGCATTACCTCCAATGATTACATATACTATTACGGGTACAGATAGTGCTACGGGGATGTTCTCCTGTCATAATAAAACATTTTACCTGACGATACTTACTTGTAATGGAGCTGTAAGCAATAGCCCATGTGCAGGAGATACGTTATGGCTAAATGCACCAGGAGATTCTACCTTTGCCACTTACCAGTGGTATGGTCCTGCACCGTCCACTAC
>CAMDNC010000224.1 GCA_945902755.1 Flavipsychrobacter stenotrophus | reverse complement strand
TGGGCCATCATTTTCTCAATCATGGGCTTGTTATGGATGTTGCTCGAGAAACTTTCTGGCCTACATTCCACCTATATCGACTATCACCTCTACCTCACCAATCTTTTTGCCATACCTGCTATATGGGTTATGGTACTGGCACTAAAGGATAAAAAGAAAACCTATTATAGTGGTCAAATGACCTACCTCAATGGGCTTTTGTCGGGCATAGTATTGTCCGTGTTTATAGCTGCTATCAGCCCCCTCACGCAGTGGGTTACCTCCTATGTCATTACCCCCGAGTACTTTCCCAATGTAATAAAGCGTTCAGTAGAACTAGGCTATTACAA
Organism: Flavipsychrobacter stenotrophus; assembly: GCA_945902755.1. GTDB lineage: Bacteria > Bacteroidota > Bacteroidia > Chitinophagales > Chitinophagaceae > Nemorincola > Nemorincola stenotropha_A. Next base: position 3,838 of record CAMDNC010000224.1, on the reverse strand, counting down.
AACCACCGCTGCTGCTGAGGCTAATTTCAATTATAAAAGCTACGCTACTCAGGGTGTTATAGGCGCACTGGTCATGGGCATCGTCACCACTGCCATAGCCATGATATTTTTAAGAACCAAACCTGGCTCTAAGGTGTAATAACTCGCCTGTCTCATACATCCTGTTTTGTTACAACTCCCAGTTCACTCCCAAACAATGCAAGAACCTGGTTTACCTTATCCATCCTTACCGACTCTTTACCCTGCTCTAGCTCCCGTACAAATCTCAAACCTACGCCTGCTCTCTCGGCTAGGTCTGGTTGTGTTAGTTTTAGCTGTTTCCTTTTCCCTTTTATAAAAACCGATAATGAAATGCTCATTTTATACCCTTTGGGGTATAAAAGTGATAATTTTATCGATATCTATACCCGATAAGGTATAAAATTTGTTTCTATTTCTTCTTTATACCCTTTGGGTTATCGGTTGATAAGCCAACACTTACAAGCATAAACTCCCAATCCCCTCCAACTTGTAGCCTAGTTTAATACTAACGTAATCGCATCTTTAGATTGTTTTTATTAGCTAATTTTGTATCATGCAATACAACTATAAAATAATGCTCCACAAAGAGCCAGAAGGAGGGTATACCGTCATTGTACCCACTTTACCTGGTTGCATTACCTATGGCGACACTGTAGGTGAAGCTATCGCTATGGCTAAAGATGCAATTGACATTTATGTTGAGGAGCTTCAAAGCAGGGGAGAGCAAATACCTGACGATAGCAATACACTTGAATATTCCCTAAATCTTGTACGTGCATGAACTTATCGCCAACTGGCCATTTAATCTGCTATCTCAACAACCGCAAAATGAAGGAACTGTAAAATAAGGAAGCAGTAGCTAATGTTAATACTTATTCACAGTTCCCGGATCATAGCTTAATAAATTTCTTTGTGACCTTACCATCATTAGTGTAAATAATTACATAGTACAATCCTGCCGATATATTAGCAACGTTAAGTTGAATTTCATTACTGGTCACATTTGTTTGTTGTATCACCTGCCCTATGCTGTTTGATATCTCAACACGATTTATTGATTTAGATGCAGCAGAAACAAACAATAATTCTTTTGTAGGATTGGGATAAATTAGGATGTCTTTGTTTGCAGCAATATTATTTACTTGGACTACAGTTGGGCATCCAATCTTTGTTTCTGTTTCATTGGTTAATACTACTGGGTTGTCATCAAAATATATTCCAGCTCTAGCTTTAATAATTGTACCAGTGGTCAACCCCGGCTTTGTATAAATAGTATATGCTAACATGCCATTGCATAATCCCCTATATGAGCTATCAAGTAATTTGATATTTGGGAAATCAAATTTTAAAACAGTCCTACCAGTAAAATCTGTGGTCTTTAGCACATACATAGGATGCGAACTCATCTTCATCTTTAGAGTACTTGGGTCCAAATAATCTGCTAATGTATCCATTACGTAAATATTATGCGCAGTGTCATTACCCATATTTTCAAAATGGATAGTATATTGAAGTTTTACAGGAGTAGCCCCCGATGGCAGACAACCATTTGGATTCACCTCAATCATATTAGGGTCATAACTCGATCTCGATGTGTCTATTCTTATCACAATATTATTACTGGTATCTATGTCACCAGATATTGGAGTTATTTTTAAGTTCGAATGCACCGTATCGCCTGGCATCATAAGATCAGAACGTTCAAGATGATATTCAATACTCCTTGCCCACGAATCATAACAAGACATAGCTGACAAATCCCATGTCAATGATGAGCTGGTTGAAGAAGTTGGTGCTGGAAATGCAGCACTTACAATGTAAACAGGATTAAAATTCAACCTCACAGTTCCTGTCGTAGGTTGGCACAGAAGATTTCCTGCAAATACGTTGCCTCTGTGCGCATGAGATCCAGTTCTTGCAGTAGATGATATGTATAGATTGTAATCTGAAACTGCGCAGATTACACCTATCCTCTTTGCTGGTTTTACAGTTGTTACTGATAACATGGTGTCAGTAATCGAACCAGTTGATAAACATGTGTAACTAAAACCCCCAGGAAGGCCTATTTCTGTAAATCTGTAAACATCTCCTGCATTCCCCTTGGCATAGTAGTATATACTTCCCAAACTTGGTATTGTATCTATTGCTACACCATTAGAATCTACTCTGAAGTTAACAGCGGTTGATAATAAATGTTCTGATAACTCCTTATTGCAATTGTTGTTCTCGTCATTGAAGTACTCCACTTTCATTACATTACAAAGTACATGATTGTAAGAAAACGTTACCGAATCTACAGCACTACCCGCTATGTACAATACCTGCTTTATAGAATACAAACCTGGCGTTATGTAATTGTGTGTGAGTGATAAATAGTCGGATGTGCCGCTTATCGAATTGCTTTGTATATGACCATCCCCAAAGTTGGTAACAACAGATCTTCCTACACTTGTATTTTCAATAGTGTTTAATATTCTAGGTCCCAAACAATCATTAGTTAAATAAACAGAAAAACTATCTGATGTAGCTACTAAAATGCCGGGCAATGCTACTTTTTTTATTTTACCAAGATATCGATCTGCAATATAAATATTGTTGTCATTGTCTACACATATTGCCCAAACGTCACTCAGTTCTGCACTCGTTGCAGGTACACCATCTGTTGTAGATCCTCCTCCTCCAGCTACAGTGCTTATGGTTCCAGAAAGATTTATTTTTCTTACTCTTTCGTTGTGAAAGTCACCAATATATAGGTTGCCATGGCTGTCAACATTCAAAGAGCTAGGTTCATTAAATCTCGCAGCGGTCGCTGGTCCCCCATCTCCACTAAATCCTGAGGTCGAACCACCCGCTATTGTGGAAATAACTCCTGATGTAGATATTTTTCTTATTCTTTGGTTATACCTATCCGCCACATACAAATTACCAGTAGCATCAAAGCACAAACCATCTGGCGACTGAAATTGTGCAGCACTTGCTGGTCCTCCATCTCCACTAAAACCTGGAATACCCGTGCCTGCAAATGTGGAAATTATGCCACTTGTGCTTATTTTTCTTATTCGGTAGTTGTCTTCATCACCTACATACAAATTTCCAGATGCATCATATGCCAAACCTACCGGGGAATTTAGTAAAGCAGCAGTGGCAGGTCCTCCATCACCACTAAAACCCCAAGTTAATCCACCGGCAATTGTAGATATTATCCCAGTGCTTAAATCTACCTTTCTTATACGGTGGTTATCTACAAATAATATATTCCCAGTTGGGTCTTCAGTGATAACTCCGTTGCCATGAAACCCAATACTAGCGGCAGTTGCAGGTATACCATCTGCCGTTGAGGTGCCTCCACCTGCAAATGTTGTTATAATGCCAAGAGAGTTAACTTTTCTAATTCTATTATTCCCATCATCTTGTATATATATATCCCCTGCGCTACTTTTGTAAACACCCATCACCGCTCCTAGACTTGCCGAAGTAGCAGGGCCGCCATCTCCAGAAAAGCCAATCACACCCGATCCTGCTACGGTTGTAATTATATGTGGTTGTGCAGTACAAATTATGGGTAGCAATAAGAGGAATAATATCTTTTTCATGTGATGTAGTTTTTTACTTGATGTACTACAAATATAATAAAATATGGCTAAAATGAAATGCATAAAAAATAAGCTTTTATTAACCTTACCTAATTCTACTCACTGGCTCTAGTTGCCAGCCCCCCTTGCGCCAGCTAACTAATACCACACCCCCCAAAGCCAGTTTATAACACCCCAAAACACCCCTTCCGGAAACCATCACCAAAACTGGTTAAAAATCGGCT
>CAMDNC010000223.1 GCA_945902755.1 Flavipsychrobacter stenotrophus | reverse complement strand
AGGCACCAACTTTGATAGGGCTTATGAAGGCACTATGAGCGATTACTACTTTGACCCTAACCGTTGCCGCAACATATCTGTAGATATACGCTACACGCTGTTTGTGATAGAAAAATTTGGTGGTGCTGGCTGGCTGATAGATGAAATGAACATCAAAAAGTAAACATAAAGCACTGGTAGTGATAGAACAATAGTTTAAAATGAACGGTTGCCCGGCTCTTACCCTATAGGTGCCGGGCAATTGAGTAAAAACTACGGACGCATGAAAACAACAACACACTTAATAACGATCATAGTACTATTGCTAGCCTCACTGGTGGTCTACAGTAAGGATGGCGACACATCACCACTGGCTGCATACTCCGCTAAGTGGAATGACCCAAAGTACCGAGTGTGCAATACTGCTGAGAAAGTAGGCTACATGACCGAAAAAGAAAAGGAGCTGATATATGTGCTGAACCTTGCAAGAATGAACCCCAAACTATTTAGCGAAACGGTATTGCCGAGGGCGCACGATATATCCTCGTTTATAGATACATCCAATGAAGTGTACTACAAAACACTGGTGACTACTATGAGCCAAATGACACCCCTTAACATACTACAGCCCGACTCGCTGTGTATGGTAAGTGCTAGGTGCCATGCCACAACATCGGGCAAGGTGGGCTATGTGGGCCACGAAAGACGCAATGAAAAATGCAGGAAAAGCAAACACTACTATGGTGAGTGTTGCAACTACGGATCGGATGAGCCGCTGGAGATATTGCTGCTGCTACTAGAAGACCACGATGTGCCATCGCTGGGGCATAGAAAAATATGCCTAGGCACCTACAACAAGATAGGTGTAGCCATAGCACCACACACTGCCTATGGGCACAATGCGGTGATGGACTTTTATTGAGCAGGAATACTTAAGTGAGTTCATCGGGCTGCACCGCTTCTGAGGCAGCATCATCTTTGGGAGCCCATTTTTTATTGGCATAGTTGATCACTAAGGACATAGCACTGGCGAAAAGTAACATAAAACCAATCATCGCAGACCTCCGTTTTTATAATAGTTGTGAGGGAAAAAGGTGTATCAATTTGTAGTGAAATAATCGTGCCAGAAATGGTCAACAATCATTAAAATTTCACCTCTTTACACTTTGCCTCACAACTATGCCCAACTAAGCCAATATCAAGCCTTCGCATCATTACTCCCGCTGCACTCTATACCTTATTACTGTGCCCTGTGGGCTGTGTAGTTCTAGTATGTATATGCCGGGTGGGTAGGCTGCCATATCTATGGTGCTGGCGGTGGGTAGTAGTGTGCCTTGTGCCAGAGTAGCACCGGTGATGGCTACCAGACTATAAGGCATGGGGTGGCTGATGCCGCTGAGGTGTAGCTGCTGGTGGGTGGGATTGGGGTACAGCCTGATGCTGCTGCCTATGTGGTGATTAACAGCATTGGTGGTATCTTGCCCTCCTGTGGTGTCATTGCCACCACCACCTCCCTCACCAGGGGTTATGGTTATTTTACGTATGCGGCATCTATTATCTGCTATATACATATTGTTTGCAGTATCAAATGCTAAACCATATGGACGTGCATAAGCACTATCTGGATCTAAACCATCTCCTGGGTAGTTGGGGCTATAATTATCTATATGACCAAAAGCATAAGACCTTATGATACCGTTTGTCAAATTCATTTTCCATATCTTTTTATAATTACTGGGATAAAATTCGCTACCTATATACAGAAACCCAGTATCATCAAAGGCTAATGAAAGAGGTTGACCAAGATTCACTGTGGTGGCAAGTACACTGTCTATAACTATATGAGTAGAAATGCCATTTCCGGCTATGGTAGAAATAATCCCCGTTATAGCATCAATTTTTCTCACACGTTTATTGTACCTATCTGCTATATATATATTCCCATTTGTGTCTATAATCATACTTCTTGGTCCACTTAAACGGGCAGATGTAGCTGGCCCTCCATCTCCTGAAAAAGACAATAAACCATCACCTGCTACAGTGGATATAATACCAGTAATTGCATCAACCCTTCTAATTACTGAATTTGATTCGTCGATAATATATAGATTCTGATGCGTATCAAAAGCTATATCTGTAGCAAATATACCAGCTGCTGTAGCAGGACCACCATCCCCAGACATGCCTCCCAAACCAAAAACACCCGCTGTTGTTGTGAAAAAACCTGTGTTTAGATTTAACTTGATAACAGTTGAATTATGATAACATAGCAGTAAATACCCAGCAGTATCCATGCACATACCGTAATATCCTAAACCAGTTGCTGTTGCTGGTATGGTGTCGCTACCACTCCAGTTGGTACCACCTCCTGCCAATTGGGTAAGTATACCTGTAGCTGCATCTATACGTTGTAATCCATTTTGTCCCGTAAAATAAATATTTCCTGCTGAGTCTAAACAAATATCATTAGTTCCTCTTAACCAAGAATTTAACGCCAAACCTCCAATGCCGATATTACCACAACTATCACCTTTGGGCAATGTGAGAGAAGCCATAGGTGATTTACCTGCAATAGTAGTAATGATTCTACTTTGAGAAATGGCATCGACACCCAATAACATAGCTGCAATAAATAGAAAAATATTGATTGTCCGGCGCATAATATATGTTTGGAAAAGTGAAAGTAATTATTTTTTGTATATGTATATTTTATTAATAAAGTTAGGAATGGTATACAAAGCTATATACACCTCAAATGCACTGACAACTGGAATGGGCTGTCAGTGTACGTAAGATAAAAGACGGGTGCTAATTTTTCACCAACTTTTGTTGCTTGCCGTTGGCTGTTACTATATAGTTGCCAGGGGGGAGCTCGCCAATGTATATATAATGGCTACCAGTGGCTAGTGTGCCAGACAGCACCTGCCTGCCCAGCATATCTGTAATGCTATAAGCACTGCCAGGCGTGGCAGTAGTGGTGATGCCTGTAGTAGCAGGATTTGGGTACACACTAAATGGTGTGGGTGCGGCATCAGCCACTGTAGTGGGGCGAAATGCATAGCCATTGGGCGGACCATAACCCGATACCTTGTAGTGAACATAAGAAAGATTGGTAGCGTTGTCGTACCAAGACCAAGATATGAGTGTATTGGCAGCAGCAAAAAACACCCACCCTGCTGTTAACACAACCACAAATTGTTAGGAGTATGTGGATAGGTTATACTGGTATTTTGCTATTCTATTTAGCTACCATGGTATAATGGATTACCTTTGTGTAACAATTGTAAACAAACAACACAATAAATAAACAATGGCAACTACTTACACAGATGCAAACTTTGAAGCAGAGGTGCTTAAAGCTGATAAATTATCAATAATCGATTTTTGGGCTCCATGGTGCGGACCATGTCTGGCACTAGGACCAACAATAGATGCACTGCACAAAGAGCATGAAGGTAAAATAAACGTAGGCAAGGTAAATGTGGATGAAAACCCTAACCTTAGCATCAACTACGGTGTTACCAGCATACCCTGTGTACTGTTTATAAAAGATGGCAAGGTGGTAGACAAACAATTGGGTCTGGCTCCTAAAGCAGCTTTCGACAAAAAGATACAGAAATTAATGACCGCCTAGGTGTAATGATAATAGTAAGTACTAACAAAAGCCGGATAGCAATATTCGGTTTTTTTGTGCCCATCCTACCCCATTGCCTTATGAAAAAAGCTACAATTGTGTACCAATAAAAAGACCACCCTATGAGGAGTGGTCTTTGTGATTGTAGTAGTATCTGCTATTTAGTGGCGGTAATTATTACCATTCTTTTTTGTCGCCCCCTTTGAATTCTTTAGGCTTCACTACCGTAAATACCCTAGAGATATTGAACCCAAAGTGTAGTTGACCTTTCTCCCAAGTATCGGTGGTTTGGGTGATGAAACTGCGCTCTGTAATGCCCAGTGAGTTGCAGAAGAATAACTGGAACACGTGACCTCCAGTTTCGATATCGGCACCCAGCGATAGTGAGTTATATGTCTTAGCACCGAAGTGCGGCATGTCTGTATTATTGATACGGTAATAATACTCGGCAGTGATGGCAATACGTTTGCTCACCTTCAGCCTGCCACCTGCACCCAAGGCTAAGGTAGTATTGGAGCTTTTGGCACTATCTACCAGATTTTGATGCACTATAGTAGGCATCAGCTGTAGCGACAAC
>CAMDNC010000222.1 GCA_945902755.1 Flavipsychrobacter stenotrophus | reverse complement strand
GTTACTTTTTGTGCCAGCAGCACACAGGGCATTAATAAAGAAATAACCACAACAATCAGAGCAGAACGCATACCTAGGTAGAATAGAAACACAAATGTAACCCAATGCTTTTTTTCAAACACGCAACACAAAAAATTAACAATTCGTATTTCTGAATTTTGGAAGCAAGTCTTTTAGTGTTACCACAATCATTTTATCATCGATGCTACAGTTATCTTTGCATAATGTCCGTATTTATAGCCTCCATCAATTCTGGTAGCAATGGCAACTGTTATTACATAGGCACTCCTACCGATGCTGTACTCATAGATGCAGGCATATCTTGCCGCGAAACCGAAAAACGCATGCGACGCCTGGGGCTGAAGCTAGATAAGGTCAAGGCGATTTTCATCACACACGAGCATACCGACCATATATATGGTGCCGAGGTACTTGCTGCCCGTTACGAGATACCGGTGTACATTACCCCTGCCACCTTGCAGCACAGCCGCACCAAGCCACCCGCACACCTCATTCGTTCCTTTGCGCCATTGCAGCCAGTAGCTATAGGTGGACTCAATGTTACAGGTTTCACCAAGTATCACGATGCCATAGACCCTCACAGTTTTGTGGTAGATGCCGGTGGCATACGCATAGGGGTGTTTACAGACATAGGCGAGCCGTGCCAGCAGGTGCAGCAGCACTTTGCCCAGTGTCATGCAGCATTTCTCGAGGCCAACTACGACGAAGCCATGCTCGAAAACGGTCGTTACCCGCACCACCTGCGCCAGCGCATAAGGGGCAGCAAGGGTCACCTGTCCAATGTGCAGGCGCTGGAACTGTTCACCGCACACCGCCCGCCCCACATGACCCACCTATTACTATCGCACCTGTCTAAAGACAACAACAACCCCGATCTCGCACTCGATGTTTTTCGCCCCCATGCTGGCACCACTGCTGTGTCTGTAGCTTCTCGTTACACCGAGAGTCCCCTGCACTACATTACAGGCGCTGCACAAGCCCACCATGCCACCCATATTCGTCCAGTACAGGCTACCTTATTCTGATAGTTATATTCGGTTAATCAATAAACAACAAAACCGGCAAACCCATCTGTAGGATTTGCCGGTTGTCATTCATTGTTAGGCTGTATTAGTCTGCCTGATGAAACGGATATTTATAATCTGTAGGCGGAACATGTGTTTCTTTTATGGTCCTTGCGCTTAGCCACCTGTACAGGTTCAGTATAGAGCCTGCCTTATCGTTGGTGCCCGATGCTCGTGCCCCACCAAAAGGCTGCTGACCCACTACCGCACCCGTAGGTTTGTCGTTGATGTAGAAGTTGCCTGCGCAGTTCACCAGTGCCTTAGTCATATACTCTATGGCATGTCTGTCCTGCGCAAATATTGCACCCGTCAGTGCATACGGCGATGTGTTGTCCAGTACATCCAGCGTTTGTATCCATTGGTCTGCCTCATAAGTATATATCGTCAGCACTGGGCCAAAGATCTCCTCACACATCGTCACATATTGTGGGTCTGTGGTGTCTATCACTGTTGGCTCCACAAACCATCCTTTCGATTTGTCATAGCCACCACCACACAGTATAGTAGCATCACCATTGCCGCTCTTTACATTGTCTATGTAGCGGGTTATGCTGTTCCATGCTTTCTCGTCTATCACCGCATTCACAAAGTTGGTAAAGTCATCTACTGGGCCCATTTTCAGTGTAGCCACAGTCGATACCAGTTTTTTCTTTATTTCTTCGGCAAGGTTCGATGGCAGGTAAGCCCTCGATGCAGCCGAGCATTTCTGCCCCTGATACTCAAACGAACCCCTTACCAAGCCAGTCACTACAGCATCTACATTGGCCGACGGATGCACAAACACAAAGTCCTTACCACCTGTTTCGCCCACTATGCGTGGGTAAGACTTGTAGCGGGCTATGTTGTTACCTATCGTTTTCCACATATGCTGAAACACACCTGTGGAACCTGTAAAATGCACCCCCGCAAACGACGGATGCGCAAAACAAATATCGCCTACTACTGGTCCAGGAGGATATATCAGATTGATAACACCCTTTGGCAAGCCAGCCTCTATCAGTATTTCCATAAACACACTAGCAGAGTACACCTGTGTATTAGCAGGTTTCCACACCACCACATTGCCACACATAGCAGCACTGGCAGGCAGGTTGCCACCTATGGCCGTAAAGTTGAACGGTGTCACCGCCAGCACAAAACCCTCTAGCGCACGATACTCCATGCGGTTGTTCATACCCAGTGGCGATATAGGCTGTTGTTTGTATATCTGGCTCAGGAAGTACACATTAAACCTCAGGAAATCTATCAGCTCACACGCCGCATCTATCTCTGCCTGATACGCATTTTTGCTCTGCCCCAGCATCGTAGCCGCATTCATTCTGTACCTGTATTTGCCAGCTAGCAGTTCTGCCGCTTTCATAAATATGGCTGCTCTGTGCTCCCAGCTCATAGCCGCCCATTTGTCGCGTGCGTTCAGTGCAGCATCTATGCTATCATACACATGTTGCTCGTCCGACACATGAAAACTACCCAACAGATGAGCCGTTTCGTGTGGTGGCCTTATTTCCGCTAGTTTGCCGCTGCGCACTTCCTCACCATTTATATACATGGGTATGTCGCGCACCTCGCTTTTCATTTCCTTCAGTGCAGCTTGCAGTGCCTTACGTTCAGCACTACCCGGTGCATAGTTCAGCACCGCCTCATTCTTAGGTTCCGCAAAATCAAAATATGCATTATTCATTATCAGAGAGATTTATTTACGATTTAGTGTTTTTCCAGCCACAAAGGTAACTATTCTTGTTCATCCTTTTTTACTATGTCAGCTCCCGGCAGTTGCACTTCTAGCAGCGGGCATTGCGTCGCGCTCTTGTACGAGCGGGGCAGTGATGGGCTTTTCCTCGTCATTCCCGAAAATCTTAATCACACCGCCTTTAATATTAGGTCTTCCACCTTACTTTAGATATTGTAATAATTTTGGTTAACTAATTGTTATAAATAATTTATATATAATTTATTGCAACATATTGAATATGCCAATAAATACTCTAATTTTACACATCACAAGGAAATATTCCAAATATTATACCCCAATCTGTTACTTATAATGTACATGAAAAATATCCTAACAGCAATACTTCTGGTTTTCCTCTTTAGCGCAGCCCGCGCCCAAGCCCCACAAGGCATACCCTACCAAGCAATAGCCCGAGATAGTGTAGGGGCACCACTGTCAAGTACTACCATTTCGGTGAGGTTTACCATCAGAGATAATTCGGCCACTGGAGTTACCTTGTATCGAGAGACACACACTGTTACCACTTCGCCACAAGGTATGTTCTCTCTTACAGTAGGGCAGGGCACACCTGTCATTGGCATCTTTGCCAGCATCAACTGGGCTACTAATGCCAAGTTTATAAGGGTAGAACTGGACCCCGCAGGTGGCAGCAGCTACATACACATGGGTACCCAGCAAATGATGAGTGTACCCTATGCATTGAACGCAGGTACTTTAAAGTTCACTGTTAGTTACACAGGCGACACATTGCATAGTGGCAATGGTAATTTTGTTATCGTTCCAGGCATCAGTGCTGCCAATTGTATTGTGTCAGCAGGCACCATCACAGGTACAGCCATAGTATCAGAAGGCAGTACCACTGCGCTTGGTAATGCCACTACTGGCGGTGCATGGAGTAGTAGTGCTACAGGCATAGCCACAGTAGGTAGTACAGGTGTGGTTACAGGTGTAGCAGCTGGCACAGCAACTATTAGCTATACGGTTACAATTGGTTGTGGTAGTGCAGTGGCTACAAGAGTAGTAACTGTAACAATTGTAGGCACTACCTTTGCTGGTGGTGTTATAGCCTACATTTTACAGCCAGGTGACCCCGGTTATGTAGCAGGCGAAATACATGGTTTGATAGCTGCACCAAGTGACCAAAGTACGGGTATACAATGGTATAATAGTACTTATATACCTACCGGAGCAACTGATACCGCTTTGGGTACCGGAATGTATAATACTAATATCATTATTGCTGTTCAACATCCAGGTTCTTATGCAGCAAAACTTTGTGCCGATTTGGTGTTGAATGGTTATAGCGACTGGTACTTACCCAGCCGAGATGAGTTGAATAAATTATATATTAACAAAGTGCCTATAGGTGGATTTACTTCTCTTTCTGGTTACTATTGGA
>CAMDNC010000221.1 GCA_945902755.1 Flavipsychrobacter stenotrophus | reverse complement strand
GTTTCAGTTGCAGCACCCGCTCACCGGGTATGCTTTTTTCATTTACTTCGCCTGTTATTATAGCTTCAAACTTGTGCAGCACCGCATCTATTTGTGCCAGTTCGCGCTGGTTTATTTCATCGGCTATATGGTTGTGTGTACACAGTATGATGTAGCCTGTTTCTTTGGGAGGTTCTGGGTTATACCTTTCATTGAGTAGACTGATGTCGGCAGTAGTTACATCGCCATTTCTTACTCTATTCAGAATGTCTATAAATGCCTGATCTTTCTGACGGTATATTTTTTTCAACTCTATATACACCGGTGGGTGATGCACTAAAACTTGCGAGTGAAAAAAGTAAGGCCCGTTATAAAAGCCGCCCAGTATTTCCCACTCTTCCTCTCGCACCACTGGGGGCAACTGAAAAGGGTCGCCTATGAGCACCACCTGCAAACCACCAAATGGCTGGTACGGATTGCGACGCACATGACGCAACACGAGATCTACTGCATCCAGCACATCTGCACGCACCATACTCACCTCATCTATTATCAGCAGTTCTAGCCGGCGCAGTAAGTTTATTTTGGGTTCTTTCAGTCGCAGATTGGCTATCAGTGAATGTTTATCCTGCGTACTATCAGCCTTCTTCCCAAACCCACCTGCATTGCCGGGCACAAAGGGCCCCAGCGGCAGCTGCAAAAACGAGTGAATGGTCTCTCCACCAGCATTCATAGCTGCCACACCAGTGGGTGCTACTACTGCTATTTGTTTGCCGCAATGCTCTCTTATATACTTCAGAAAAGTAGTCTTGCCCGTACCTGCCCTTCCTGTCAAAAACAGGTTTTCATCTGTCTCAGTCACAAAAGCCACCGCCTTCTGAAAAAACACATTATCGGTATCTACTACAAAAGTATTGGTTTGAGACATAAGCTAACGATAGGTAGCTAGGCTACCGACAGCCAAATATACGACCGATGAGTTTAGTAGCTGTAAGTGCAAAAAATAGCCATTAATTTCATCACTCTTTTACAGTACTTCATCACATATTGTTGCAGATATAGTCTTATTGCAGTTTTTTTGATAAAAAAGTAATCATGCTCCGTTACCTAAGCCAGCTTCCTACAGCCGTCAGGCACTTCTTTTTCTGGACGTTTACCATAGCTAACATTTACATACTGGCTATGTTCTTGACCTGGGTAGGTACAAGTCATGTACAGAATATTTTGTCTGAAAAATTCATAACCCAAGTTCTTGTAAATATAGCATTTGCAGTTTGTGTGGGTATGCTACATTATCGCTGGTTATTATTGCGCTACCTTGCAAAGGGCAGATATGTACATTATTTTTTGTGGGTATTCATATTGTTAATAGTTGCCGTTTTATCTATACTGTTGCCTGTGTTTATTAAGTACCCTTACTTATTATCCTTTAAGTACAAATCTGATCTGTTACAGGATGTTCTCATAGGTATGGTAATATTTTTTTTGCCTTTTGCAGCATTATATGCCTGTATTGAAAACATAAAAAGGTCAATTATCTTAAACAAAGAAATAGAGTACAACAAGCGAAAAACTGCTGCATTGCTGCTTAAAAGCAAACTCGATACACACTTCCTCTTTAATGCTCTCAATACTGTTTACGCTATTGCACAGCAAGAGAATGCATACAAAACCCTAACTCTCACAGACTTGCTATCTGAGCAGCTTCGATCAAAATTGAGCAATACAGACGAAACCAAAATAAATGAAGCTCCTCACAACCCTTATAAAGACCAAACTATCCTTGATGGCATTAAAAATACCACTTTAAGGCACTTCCTCATTATTTCATTATCTCTTACAGCCTTCATGCTTTTGCCACCGCTATTATCTGCCAGTAATTGGTCTCAGCAAGACTATTTTCATCATTTGTTTTACATTCCGATCACCATTATTGTACTTACTACAACTGTTATTGGTCACTATCTCTGGTTATACAAGCCATACTTTATGGCGGGTAAGTATTGGCGTTATTTATGTTACTTGTTTCCATTTCTACTTGTAATGATAGGGATAGACGCTTTTGTAGATACTGTCTATTGGATGTGGATTGAATCATACACAATCAAAGAAGATTTCTATATAATTATTCAAACAGCCACCACACGTATAGTTATTGCAGGGTCGGTAATGGCAGCAATATATGCAGTATATAGGCATTACCATTTCCTTCATCAATCTATTAGCGATTACAATACTCAGAACAGAGAAAACGAATTAAAGATGCTTGCAGAAAAAGTAGATGCAAAAGAAATTGTAACTAGCCTTGCCTCATTAACTGATAGTGCATACTCAGATAATGCACACCATACAGCTAAGGCTATCAACGAACTCTCTGCATTATTCAGTTATACCAGCGCACAGGCAGGTCAATACCTCGTCAATCTTTCTGATGAATTTGTGTTCTTACAACAGTATGTAGATTTTCAACTTAGGCGTATTTCACAGAGCGAAAACATGAAAATTACAGCGCATATTCAGCACAATAATTTGCTCGATACCATTGCCCCCATGCTGCTACTTCCGTTTATTGAAAATGCTTTTAAGCATGGTGTCAGTTATGAGCATAAGTCTGAAATAAACATAAATATTACTGTCGCTGCGCATACGCTTACCTGCCACATCACCAATACCCTACACAAACGGAGCACCTTGCCAAACACTACAGGCATTGGGCTGAGCAACACCACAAAACGACTAGAACTACAGTATGAAGGAAAACACAAACTAATACAGCGTTGTGAAAACAACCTTTACGAAGTACATTTAACTATTGTACTGATATGATAAGAGCTATTGCCATAGACGACGAACCACTGGCACTACAAGTGCTGCAACACCATGCAGCAAGGATGAACAATATCAGTATTGAGCACACATTCACAAATGCAAGTGAGGGATTACAATATACCCACGCACACAAGCCCGAACTGGTGTTTTTAGATATAAAAATGCCCGATCACAATGGATTAGATATAGCCATTGCAATACCTGCTGCTACGCATGTTATATTCACTACTGCCTATTCACAATATGCTGTTCAGGGGTTCGATATCAATGCTACCGATTATCTCCTAAAACCTATCTCTTATCAGCGATTTGTACAGGCTTGCGCCAAAGTAGAAGAGCGATTATCCTTCCTTTCCGTCTCTGCCACCATAACAGTTCGTGAAAATGGCAATTGGATAAGAATCCCCCTCTCACAATTGCTCTTTATTCAGGCTAAAGGAAACTATCTGCATCTTGTCACTACTACCTCCACTCATCTTATCCGCAATACCTTACAAGAATTTACATCACATTTACCACACACATTTTTGAGGGTTCATAAGAGCTATATTGTCAATACTGCTGCTGTAGATGTTGTGGAATACAATCAGGTTATTGTTTCTGGTAATAAAGTGCCGGTTAGTGTACAGCTTCGTTCTGCCTTACTCACCGCACTCCATCTATAGCCCACCCTTCTTTTCAGTTGTCCTTTTGTTATTACTGTTTGCAGGTTATACACACTACACTATTTTTTCTACCTTGCCATAATATTTTGAATTTCTGCACATACGCATCTTTTCAATCTCAACGTTTTGCTTATGTTACATACTAATAATCAACACAATTGGAGTTTTTCTACCGTTGGCGGTGTCAAGCGGGTAAACATCGATAAGGCCGAAGACCTCATTCATCTAGCCGAGCTAGACCCCAAGCTGTGGACTGCTCTTAGCTGCCCAGCAGCCAACATGGAAATTGACAAAAACACCCTCGACCTCATAGATACCGATGGCGACGGGCAAATACGAGTACCCGAAATACTTGCTGCCGTAAAGTGGGTATTATCCGTACTCAAAGACCCTGCCGACCTCCTAAAAGAATCAGCTGTCTTTCCTCTAAGCGCTATTAATGACAATACAGAGCTCGGCAAAACATTGCTAGAGTCGGCAAAGGTGGTGCTGAAAAACACAGGCAAAGAATCTGCTTCTGATCTTACAGTAGAAGAAACCTCCGATACTACCAAGATATTTGCGGGTTCAGGCTTCAATGGCGACGGCATCATTACTGAAGATTCTACTATCGACGCTGAACTTCAACTACTCCTCACCGAAATTATTTCGCACACAGGATCTGCTACTGACAGAGGTGGCAAACAAGGTATCAACCTAGATCATATCAATACCTTCTTCGACCAATGCGAAAAATACGCAGCCTGGATAGCCCAATGCA
>CAMDNC010000220.1 GCA_945902755.1 Flavipsychrobacter stenotrophus | reverse complement strand
GGGTGCTTTACATGGCTTACTGCCACTCAGCAAACACTGAACACACAACCTTACTGGACACTGCCCAACATACCCGAAAAAGACAAAAGACCCTACGATGCTACTGCCAAAAAACAACTGCATGACAGCATAGTAGAAGGCGTGCTCTCGCAAACATTGGCAGATGTGCCGGTGGGCATCACCCTATCTGGCGGTATAGACTCTTCTATAGTGGCAGGCATACTGGCGGCGCACTATGATAGGGAGATACATGTGTTTACCGCACAGGCACAGGGTAGCCGCTACGACGAATCGAAGTACGTAGATGATGTCATAGCCATGAATAAAAAGGGCAATTTTATTGTTCATAAGAAGAATCTGGCGGCACTGTCTATAAAAGAAGATCTCGGTAAATATATATGCATTCAAGAAGAACCCTTTGGCGACCCCTCTATAATGGCGCATGGCTTCTTGATGACCATGGCTGCCGAAGCAGGCATAAAGGTGATACTGAACGGACAGGGTGCCGATGAGCTGTTTTTTGGGTACAACAATATGGCGCAGGCTATATTACTACGTCAGTTTAAATCTATGCAGTTGGGTACGTTTTATGACAATCTGAACCAGATGAAACTGGGTAAGATGTACATGGCGCGTACGCTGCTGAAGTCGGTAATGCCGGGACTGGAAACCAACCTCCGCACCCAATCGAGGATAAAACGCAGAGATATTATAGAACCATCGTTACTGGCAGGGGTAGACAATAACCTCGTGGCGCTATATGATTACAACAACCCCTACGATGTGTGGCGCGAGAGTATATATGGAGTACACATACCCCACCTGGTGCAGTATGACGACCGCAATGGTATGTCGCAAAGCCTGGAGGGAAGAATGCCATTTTTAGACCACCGCATAGCCGACTGTGTAGCCACTATACGCTCGGCAGATTTTCTGAAACATGGGCTGCGCAAGTACTTACTGCGCGACTCGTGCAGGCAATACCTACCCGATAGTGTATATAACCGTACCGATAAAATAGGGTTTTATACCCCACTTATAGATGCTATGCGCCGCGATGAGCAGTGGGTAGCTACCCAGCTACAAACCCGCACGCTGCTACGCCCCGATGTGTCAAAATTGCTACTGCAAAAGCTATCTGCTAATGCCATAACCACCCCCGAAGCCCTACAAATATGGCGTGCTGCATCTACCAATATTTGGATGGATATGTTTGGGGTGAGGTAGGGGGATTAGAGTGTATGTTCATTGCTACTCAATAGTTTTATACTTTTGTGATATGTTGATTTTGTTAGACATAGATGGTGTAATGGTTCCTGCAAATTCGTGGAAAAGACCAGAATTTATGAAAGACGGTTTTGCATCTTTTAGTGCCAAAGCTGTGCAAAGTTTACAAAATATACTTACTGCTACAGATGCAAAAATTGTTTTGACAACCTCTCATAAGGCGAATTACAGCCTATCTGAATGGATTAGTATTTTCAATTCGAGGGGTATAAATATCAGTACCATAGACAGATTGCCAGAAAATGTCGCCTCTATTAGTCGCAAAGAAGAAGTGCTTAACTGGATACTTACTACAGGTGTGAATGATAGCTATGTAATCATAGACGATGATAGCTCTTTAAATGACCTTCCTCTTCATCTTAAAGAAAGGTTGATACTCACAAGTGGTGCCATAGGTTTAACCCCTAATTTGGCAGAAAAGGCTATTGCTCTTTTGACCGAAGAACAACTACATGTTTAGGTATTAGTAAGGATTTTTCTCACAAAAATGCTTAAATAAAAGGCTACACAGGTAATCAAACCGTATAGCCTTTTTAATACTTCTATATCTGTCTAGTTTACTCTGTAAACTCTATCTGCACTATAATTTCGTTCTCGCGGTTTATGACGTCCCAGGGGGCATTGTAGCCTAGGTAGGTGTAGCTGCCTATGGTGGTGTAGCCCATTTCGGCAAGTGCGGTTTTTAGTTCTTCTATTTTGCGGTTCACTTTGTTTTCGTTGGCATATACCCCAAATTTTAGTGCAGCAAAGTAGCCTTCTACAGAGTAGTGCAGTTTCACCAGGCTGTCCTTGGGCTGGGGTAGTTTGTCCATATCGTACACGCCCGGCATCACAAAACTCATTTCGCTGCCTTTGTCATTTTGCGCCATGTGTACGGGTGCGGTCATGGCTATTTTTTCATCTTTTTTGTTGCCACCAAAGATGTACCCCGCCAGGGTTCTGAAATGGTTGTTGCTATTGCCCATATAGGTAGCCTCACCCGATGCTACACTAGCCATAATTACCTTGGGGTAAAACCTGATTTCCACATCGTTGATTGTTTTTACGAGCCTATATTTCTGACGTTCCACTTTGCTGTTTGCGGCATAAGTTAGTGCAGAATAAAGTATCAGCACAGAAATCGAAACAATAACTACTACTTTGAATGCGCTCATACCTCTTTGTTGCTTTGTTATTTGCAATAATCCACTACAAAATTGGCAACATTTTCCTATATAAAGGTACCGATAATAGCTGCCTTATAATAAAGCATCTAATATTCAGTATATTATAATGCATCATCAGGAGAATCGGTCATACCCCATAGCTGCTGCTACGAGTATCATGATTGCCAAGGCTATTTTGGCAAAAAGTTTCATGCGAGGGTGAGCGGTGGGTGTGGTTATGATGTAAATACTGCCACCTGCTACTAAGCAGCCCATTACCGCCAGGCATATAAGTAGCACAGTGTGGCTGGTGGTGAAGGCTGCTACAGCACTGCATAGTAGAGTAGTAAGTATAACAGCATTGCGCAGCAATGTGGGCGGCTGTGTGGTAGTGCCTACTGTCAGTGGCTTTATGGTTAGGAGTGTCTTTAGCAGTTCATCTCGGTCAGCTATGCCAGCAGATATGTTTATTTGTTTGCGACCTGTGCGGCTTACTATAACCACAGATTGGTCGGGCTGTGTGGCTATGACCGCTATTTTGTCGGTATCTATTATGGTGGTTTTGTGGTTGGTTTGCAGCGATATGGCTTCTGTGTTTACAGTAAGCGTGTAGCTATTGAAGTAGGCCGCATTTGCCCTGTGCGACTGCAAGCAGGCTGCCAGCAATGCCAAATCAACCAGTATGATAGCACCCATGGTGGTGCCTTGTCCAGCAAACTGATAACCAGATAGGACATATACTACCAATAGGGACACCAAACCTATAACGGCTATGAGCAGCGGTAGCACCACCCCTGTGCGCCTCAGTACTTTGATGGCATAGGTTTGGGATATCTTGTAGGTTTGCATGTGGGCTAAGTGAGTGTTAAGGCAAAAGTAGTGGATTGCATAGGAAAACTAGAAAAAGAGCAGTTGTTGTTTGTAGGAGTAGGAGCAAAGCCCCTTACAGCCCCGAACGTACAAGAGCTGCGACGCAACCGACGATGATGGGAGAACGGCGGCTGGTAACCAACTACTAAACAAAATGCTGTATATGTGGTATGATAATGAAATATTATTACCTTTCAGACTGGGTGATGTAATATGTATTTAAAAAAAGCCGGATACTTACTGTTGTGTGTGCTGCTGCTGTTGCAGGCGGGTGGCTGGCTGCTGTGCTATGAGGTGCAGCGTATATATGCACACAACGACATGCACCGCACCATTCACCGCCGAAACAGACCTACCGCTGTGTTGCGGCTATCCGTGAGTGCCTACTATAGTCATAAGGTTGGCAAGGACGAGCTGCTGCTAGGTGGCAAGATGTATGACATATGTAGCAAGCGCAGTGTGGGTATAGATGAAGTGCTGCTCACAGTGGTGCGCGACAAAAAAGAAGAACGTGCTATAGCCAACAAAAACAAAGTAATGGGTGACAAAGACCCAGAAGGACAAATGCCTAGAGTAGCTGCTCAACTGATGGATGTTGTGTATGAACTGCCTGTGTTGTATGTCGTAACCTATGAGTGTCAGCTAGTGCTGAAGAAGGTAGTTTCAGTAGAAAATTGTTCTTTTCTTTCAAGGTATCCAGATATAGGGGCTCCCCCGCCATGGGTGGTGTAAAGATGGAGATGTTCGTGTAACTGCTGCAGCCTGCCTGCATGCTGCTTTATGGCGGCTGCATGTGTCTGTGGTATGTTTTGTTTACACCTACTTGTCTTATCACATCAAGTAAATGGATATGTTGCTACTGCTAGACCTTACAAAAGCTGCTGTGGTGACGATGGTAGAACCTTGCATAAAACTTTGGAAACTATTAATGAAATATATGCTACGTGCCCTATGGGC
>CAMDNC010000219.1 GCA_945902755.1 Flavipsychrobacter stenotrophus | reverse complement strand
AGTACATCAGCTTCCAGTACCACATCGCCAGTAGCTGTTTTTACAGTAGCTTTTACCCCTGCGCCAGTAGTATCTACTTTTTCTACTGAGGCATTTGTCATTACAGTAATGCCTTTTTTCTTGAAGCTTTTTTCGAGTTCTTTAGATATGTCTTCGTCTTCTACCGGTACTATACGTGGCAGGAACTCTACAACAGTGACCTTAGTGCCTATGCTGTTGTAGAAATAAGCAAACTCCACACCTATTGCACCCGAGCCTACTACTATCATAGTTTTGGGTTGCTCAGGTAAAGTCATTGCTTCGCGGTAGCCTACTACTTTTTTGCCATCCTGTGGCAGGTTAGGTAGCTGGCGGCTGCGAGCACCTGTAGCCAATATAACGTGGCGAGCCTGATGAACTGTTACTACGCCATCAGTGCCAGTAACTTCTACTTCTTTTTTTGCATTCAGTTTGCCCATACCCATCAGTACGTCAATCTTGTTCTTTTTCATTAGAAACTGAATGCCTTTACTCATTTTGTCGGCCACACCGCGGCTACGCTTGATCATTGCGCCGAAGTCTGGTTTAAAGTCGGTAGCAATAATACCATAATCGGCAGCGTGTGTAAAGTTTTCGAAAACACTTGCAGATTTGAGTAGCGCTTTGGTAGGGATACAGCCCCAATTGAGACAGATACCACCCAGACTTTCTTTTTCTACTATAGCTGTTTTGTAACCGAGCTGTGAAGCGCGAATAGCAGCTACATAGCCACCTGGTCCGCTACCTACTACGATAAGATCGTATGCCATAAAACTAATTTATTGTTTAGTAAATGATTTGATTGAACAATGCGGGGCAAATGTAATAAAAACTGAGGCGGTCGCAAAAGTAATTTTGGTATAGGTGTGAATAATTTATTATGTTTTGAGTTGTTTTGATAGGACTATTGCGGGGTATTGACGGTTATCTGCTATACTTGTTTTTGTATACTACAGGAGAAACGCCAGTGATCTTTTTGAAAGTGGTTCTGAAAGCCTTGGGGTCTGTGTAGCCAACAGCATACATAACTTCTGTTATGTTGTCTCTGGTTATTTCAAAGCTTTTTTTCGCAGCTTCGACTTTTACCCGTTGCATGTATTCGGTAATGGTGTTTCCAGTAGCGTCTTTGAATCTTCGTTCGAGAGTGCGCTTTCCTGTTGCCATTATGGTTGCCAATTGGTCTACAGTAATGCGTTGGGCATAATTTTTTTCGATATAGTTCTGTGCCTGTATTACCGTCTCGTCTTTGTGTGATTTTTGACCGGTGAATATGACAAACGGAGATTGGTTATTGCGCATTGTTTCTATTACAAAGTACTTTGATGCCATGATAGCAATTTCTCTGCTAGTATATTTTTCTACCAGATACAGTAAGAGATTCCAGTAGGAGTTGGCACCGCCACTAGAGTATAGTCGGTTTTCTTCTGTAATTATTTTATCGTCAACTAAGATTACTTCTGGGAATTTATTTCTGAATTCGGTAGCAAATAACCAATGTGTAGAGCATTTTTTTCCTTTGAGTAAACCTGTAGCAGCTAGAAGAAAAGCACCAATACACAAACTGGCTAATTCAGCGCCTTTTTCGTATTTGTCGATTATCCAAGGAAGCAGTTCTTTATTAAGTTCTAATGCGGTTTGCATGTCGCCACTGAGAGCTGGTAAAATGACGAGGTCGGTATGAGTAATCTCCTGTAGCAGGGCATCTGTATGGATGGTGAAAAGTCCATCACTAAGGGTCATTGCACGCTTGGTGCCAATTAGTTGTACAATGAAAAGGGGAGGTTTGCCAGTTTGCTCCATAAACCCATTGATAGCTGTAAACATATATCTAGGGTCAGCTACGCTAGCCATCACCGCCGTTTCGGGTATGAGAATACTTATATGTAACATGGTGCCAAACTTACGCAAATTGTCGTACACAGATACACATTATGTCGCCATTTGCCCTGCCTGCCTTGTAGATGTTTCCTAATTTCACTTTCCAATCTAATACCTCAAATACAGTGGCAAAAGCAAACGCTAAACTTACGGGCACAGAAGCAGTAAATGCCTATATGCAGCATTTACAGCACCCTCACAAAGCTGGCATAGAGCTAGTAAGGAAAATTATATTATCTGCCAACCCAATGGTGGTAGAAAGAGTGAAGTGGAATGCCCCAAGCTTTTTTTACAAAGAAGATATTGGAGCTTTTCATGTGCGGCAAGAAAAGTTCATTCATCTGGTGTTGGTTTTTCCGTTTGGTATTATTGAGCACAGCTATGGTATACTGGAGGGTGACTACAAGGACCGTCGAATGGCATACTTCTATAGTATAGAAGATATCGAAAATAAAAAAACTGCCTTGCGAAACGTCATAAATGATTGGGTAGCACTTACCGACAAATCGATGGCAGCATTGTGATTGAAATACCCAATACCAAATTCCAAGTTCCAAATTCAATTTTCAATTTCAGAAATCAGATTCCAAATCCAAATACTAAAATCCAAAACACAAATCATGGCACAGATCAGCACACATGTAGCCTACAATGGCAATTGTGAGGAAGCATTCCTCTTTTACAAATCCATATTTGGTGGTGAGTTTAACAACCTCATGCGCAACCAAGATTTGCCTCAAGATGTACCTGCTACACCTGGCACAATACCGAGCCAAATTTTGCATATTTCGTTGCCACTTGGCAACGGTTGTGCACTGATGGGCTGCGACATGCCACCTGCGTATGGAATAGCTACATCCGGCAATAGATTTAATATATCTATCAGTACCAGTAGCGAGGCAGAAACCGAACACATATACAACGGTCTGCTAGCAGGTGGCAAAGTAGCTATGCCTTTGGAGCATACATTTTGGGGTGCATACTTTGGTATGGTGGTAGATAAGTATGAGGTGCAATGGATGGTGACTTATGATGCACCCACGATATAACAATGTAAACGTACTATCAACACACTATACAACATGATAGAGGTTTTTCGAACCAACGTCAACTCGGCACAACAAGCAGATATGATTACAGCTCTTCTACTGCATAGTTATCCCTCTGCTGCTATCACCTTCGATCTGGAAGACTGCGACCGCATATTGCGGATAGAAGGCATGCATTCACCGCAGGATGTAATTGCGATATTGATGTCACATGGTTATGATTGCCAGCCACTACCCTGACTAAATACCTATTTATAGCACTACACCCTGCCAAATGGCAGGGTGTAGTGCTATGTGTTATTATGTATACTCTGAAGATGATTAAGCAACTATTGTGCTCAGTACAGCATTCATATTGCGCACTGCATCAGCCGATTTGTTGAATGCAGCCATTTCTTCTTCGTTCAGTTTGAAGTCGATAATGCTTTCCCAGCCATTGCTGCCTATTACTACTGGTACACCTAGGCAGATGTCGTTCTGGCCATATTCGCCTTCTAGCGATACGCAGCAAGGGAATACTTTTTTCTGGTTGCGCACAATAGACTCTACCAACTCTGCACCAGCGGCACCAGGCGCATACCAAGCAGAAGTGCCTAACAACCCTGTAAGAGTAGCACCACCTACCATAGTGTCAGCAGCTACTTTTTTCAGTGTTTCTTCACTCAGTAGGTTATGGATAGGTGTACCGTTAAGCGTAGCTAGGCGGGTAAGTGGTATCATAGTAGTATCGCCATGACCACCTACTACTGTAGCTTGAAGGTCGTTTTGAGAGCAGTTTAGTTCTTTTTGCAAATAGCATTTGAACCTTGCACTATCTAGTATTCCACCCATACCTATGATGCGGTTTTTGGGAAGACCAGTAGATTTGAGTGCCAGATAGGTCATTGTATCCATTGGGTTAGATATCACTACTATTATTGCATTAGGAGAGTACTCGAGTGTGCTTTTGCAAACACCTTCCACTATTTTAGCGTTTGTGCCTATTAGTTCTTCGCGCGTCATACCTGGTTTACGCGGTATGCCAGAGGTTATTACTACTACATCAGAGCCTGCTGTAGCTGCATAGTCATTAGTTACACCAGTAACACGAGTATCAAAACCGCACAATGAAGCAGTTTGTGTAATATCCAGAGCCTTGCCCTCAGCAAAACCTGGTTTAATATCCAATATCACCAGTTCTTCAGCCAGCTGTCTGCGGGCAATGTTATCGGCACATGTAGCACCTACGGCACCTGCACCCACTACTGTTATTTTCATTCTCTTTTATTTTTTTAAGAGTTAAATAATAAAATATTGCGCCGCAAAGATACAGTAAG
>CAMDNC010000218.1 GCA_945902755.1 Flavipsychrobacter stenotrophus | reverse complement strand
TTGTGGTGTTGCAGACACCTGAGGCTACAACAGTGCGTACGCTTACGGTAGTAAGGTAATAGCGACAAGTGACTATATGGCCGGCGGAGCATGACAGTTGCTTCGCCGGTTTTTATTTATATGTGTCTTTAGATGTGGGACGCGTTTTGTGGTCATATTTATTTTATTTGCTATTTCTGGTATTTCCGGTTTGTTTCCGGTGTTTTCATGTGTTTTGGGGTATAAGTCATTGATTATCAATACTATTCATTTTTCTGGTGTGTAGGCATTTTCTGGTGGCTTTTTGCAGGTAATAAGTATACACACTGGGTTGCTGTGGAAGTGTTTTGTGTTGTGATTTAGGAGATTGTAGACTGACATAATGTTTGAGGTTTTATAGCGTCATGATAGCATAGACTGCGCTCTACTGATGCCGCAAAAAGTGCGCCAATGTGGGTGTGGCAGTGACCAAGATATCCACAATTTGAGATGTGGATTTATTGCAAGTGTGGCAAAAGGCAGGGTAAACAATATTTGGCTTCCGTGCCCTGATGTCGTTGAGACCGCCGGAGAAAAGCGGGGATACTCAAAGAGGACGAGAACTCTACTCGAGGCCGGTATATAGCTTGCATTAATTGCTGCCCTTATGTTGCTATAATTTGCTGTCAATTAGTTTTTTTGCTCTGTCAAATGTTGTATAGCCACTGAACAGGAATTCTATTTTCCCATCTTTTTCTATCAGTACTGTAGGAAAACTACTGGCTCCAAGTTGTTTGGCGCGGTCAAAATCTTTGTATGCCTTGTGTATGTATACACTATCTTTCATTTTCTTATTGAATTCTGTTTTGTCATAACCGAGTTCGGCTGCATAAGTTCCGTAGGCTTCGTAATTTTCTGGTTCTATTCCATCGACGTAATACATTTTGTGAAGTAGGCGAGCAAATTCAAGTGAGTTGTCGGGATATTTTTCTTTCATAATGCAAAGGGCGACTGCGGGGGGTAAAGAATTGAGGATTATTGTCCCTTTTTTTAGAGTTCCCTTCACGAAAGCATCACCAAATTTTACGCCACAAGTTCTTTCGACGTCTTGGTATGAGGATTTTATATAAGGAGCTACAACATCTATTGGACCGGCACCTGCGCCTAATTTTAGTCCCCCACTTATAACTTCGAAATCAATATTGTCTTTGTAGTGGGTTTTAAGTTTTGTCATTGATGGACTGAATCCAAAACACCAACCGCAAATAGCGTCGTAAACGTAGATTATTTTTACTTTGTTCATTTTGTTGTTCTTTTGATTGTGTTGATTTAAAAAATTGGTAAGGGTGAAAACCACCCCTACCCAACTTAATAATATGATCCTACTCATTTCTGTTAGTTTAGATAAATGACTGAATATTTTGAGCAACCCATGTTTCAATGTTTGTCATTGTGATTGGCAGTTTTTGTAAAACATTTGACATTTCAGATGAGTGCATGGAAGGGTAATTTTTAGTGTCAGTTATCTCCTGGTACATAGTTTCTGCTCCAATACCTGCTCCTTCACCAAAAATTCCATCGAGTATTTTTCCGAAGTCTTTTGGTGGTATTTGCCGATATTGAATTTTCTTGTTTAACCCAATAGAAAATTTCTCAGCTAATTGCTGGCCACTTAAGTTATCTAAACCGCTTACCTGAAAAGATTGCCCTGCTAAATGGGGACTGTGAATTGCTTTAGCAACCAATTCGCAAACGTCATTTGTCGCTATCCAACCAACAGGCATTTCTTGGGGTGTGGGGTAGGTAACCATTTGTTCGTTTTTTACAAAAGGTGCAGTCCAAGGTCCTAAAAGATTTTCGGCATAAACGGAAGGTTGAATGATAATGTGTGGGAGTCCACTTTCTTTCAGGTATTCAGCAATATCTATACGGATATCAATGGAGGGGTTCCCGATTTTTACAGGCAGGATAAATCCGCTTGAATTCCAAACTAGAAGTTTGACACCATTTTGTACTGCCGCATCGATAGTATTTTTAGCGTAGTCTAATCCGTCAGCAGGATTAGAGAGAAAGAATGGCACTAAAAATGAAATGGCATCGATACCACTAGTGATTTCAAAAATTCTTTCCCTATGTGCCATGTTGGCAATTACCACCTCTGCGCCTGCATTTCTTAACCAATCAACTTTGTCAGGTTGATTGGTTGTAGCCACTACTTCTGCTCCTAATTTTTTTAGAGCGTTAATGACAGGGAACTGCTGTGAGCCTCCTGCGCCGAAAACTAAAACTTTCATTTTCTTAGATTTTTGTTGTTAAATATGGTGCAAACATACCTACCTTCGCTATACATTAGTAACTACTATACTGTTGTATAGTACTATACAACAGTATAGTAAAACATAGAAGAGAAATGCAGACATCAAAAGAATGTGTTGAATACATCAGGCCTGTTAGAGATGTTTTAGACATCATTAACGGCAAATGGAAATTGCCAATTTTGATAGCCTTATCATTTGGTAATAAACGATTTAAAGATTTGGAACGGGATGTAGATGGAATTACGCCGAGAATGTTATCGAAGGAACTTCGTGATTTAGAGATCAACGAACTAGTGGTGAGAACGGTATATGATTCTGTTCCTGTGATTGTGGAGTATAGTTTATCAGAGTATGGCAAATCATTAGATTCTGTAATTGTGGCTCTACGCGAATGGGGCAAGGAGCACAGAAAAAAACGTTTTGCAAATCAAAAGAAGTAGTGTGCACATTTAGTTGACCGCTAGTGTGTAGCTAATATATAAATTTGGTTCTTGTGAGTTATAAGAAAGTTGAAGAAGTATATAGCACTGTATTGTGTTATGGAGGACTAAAATATTTTAGAACAAATGGAAGCGTGGCTTGGATACGAAAAGCACTATCTTTTGCTGGCACTAAATAGGTTTATTTTTTGAAGTTGTATTCATCTTTAAACTGTTTGTCGGTCATAAGGTATTTGAGGTCTTCGTCAGTTGCCATTATTTTGCCGAATGTACGGAAGTAATAGGTACGTGTCATTCGGTCGCAATGGATAGTATTGAAGGAGTGTTGGTAGGTTTGGAACAGATTGAGCGTGACGCAAAATACCAATAATATACTGAATGATACCTTGGTGAGTAAGTAGGTAGGTGTAGTGTATACCTGATGGCATAGATGTGCTAATGGGAAAGCAACTATGGGAAGGGTTTCGATTAATGCTCTGGCACTAAAGCCACCCCCATACCACCAACATTGCCAGCTAAAAACTACATATATCATTACTGCTAAATACACGATAATGGCTGGTGCGGTTTTTTTGTTTTGTTTCCATAAAAAATACAGTCCGCAAAGGGCAATAAAAGCTATGGGTGTGTATATGAACCAACCTTTGCGGAAGCCCCATAACCCTTTGCCTATGTGTGGCTGGAGGAAGTTGAACCCCTCGCCGGTGTAGGAGTAGTGTATAAAATGACCGGTGGTGTGGTACCAATATGCCATTTGTAGGGATGCTACGGCAAAGTATAGAAGAAATGAGATGGCGATAGGGGCGAGGTTTTGGGAAAAGAAATGAAGACGTTGGCGTAGGCTACTGATATTGTGAACTGCCCAAAAGAGGGGTAGTACTGCTATGATTATATTGACAGGGCGAATGATGATAACCATGCCTAATAATATACCTATCATAAAAAAATGCCGTTGGTGAGTATTGCTGTAAAGCTTGTGTGTGTAGTAGAGTATGGCTGCAGATAGGAAAAAGCTGTAGGGATGGCTCATGCCTGGTGAATAAGTAGTGTAACAGTATATATTGGTGCCAAGTGCTATGCACAACAGTGTAATGGCAACTGTGATATCGGGGAAATATTGCCTAAGGAAACCTCGAAGAAATAACAAACCAATGGCGGTCCACAAAATGCCAGAGAAAATGCCTGCAAATTGATATGGGTAGGTATAACCATCTGGTGTGTAAGCAGCAGATAGATGGCAATAGGCATGTGCTATGAGGAAGAAAGGTAATTGCAGCACCGCGCAGCCCAGTGTATATTTGTTGGTTCTTTTACCCGTGGGCTGCTCGAAGAAGCCATAGTCGGACACAGTGCCTGAAAGTCTGTATTTTTCATTTGTTGCTTTGTAGACGTCCATTCGGCCCACATCATGGTGAATGAAAATGGCGGGTAGGTAAATGTAGTACCCAGATACATCCCATTGGTAGATGTTGTCTTTGTATCTCTGGGTATTGAAGATGAGGTATATACACACGAAGGTGTAAACACCGATGGTGATACGTGATAGCATGGATTATAGATTGATAAGGTTAAGGATAGCATGCTTATAGAGGATAAGCAATCAGGATGCTATTCGGTTTTTCGGTTTGTACACATTTTACTTTTGTTTTTTGAGGTGAAGTGGTGCGGCTCTATGAG
>CAMDNC010000217.1 GCA_945902755.1 Flavipsychrobacter stenotrophus | reverse complement strand
GGGTTATAGCGGTGATGGAGGTCCTGCCACCTCTGCCCAAATTAGGGGCGGGGGGGTAGAAGTAGACACATCTGGATACATATACTTGGCAGATGATGGTAATAATCGTGTAAGAATGATTAATCTGGAAGGTAACATTAATACTATCGCAGGCACAGGTATGCTAGGTACGTCTGGTGATTGGGGCCATCCGCTTCTGGCTAACGTAGAATTCGCAAGAAGTTTAGTACTTAATAAAGACGGAGATATATTTGTTATCTCTGGAAACAAAGTACGTATGATAACCAACAAACCACTAACTAATAAAACTACAATCGAATCGTCAATTCTATTAAAAATATCTCCAAATCCCAGTTTGGGATTAGTCAACATCAATGTCACAACACCATTGGAAGAGCAAATATCATTAGTGATTACCAACACCGAAGGCAAACAAATGTTTCGTTGCACTCATTTCTCTAATCAGTCGATACCCATTTATACACCGTGGCCCACAGGCACATACATAGCTACAGTAGCTATCGGTCAGCAACAGTGGGTGCAGAAATTCTTAGTGCAGTAGCTTCCGTCCCCGTTGAGTCCCCCCGCTTTTTCTACGGGTGACTCGCAAAAGACTGATTGACCATCACCTTTTACAAAGCCTAAATAACGGACCTTAAAACTCATTTAACCGCTTATTCAGTACCAAACTCACTCTGGTAAATCCTATTACATGCAAATGTTTAACTTTGTATCATACAAAATTTAAATTATGCCAGCCCGTTCATTAAGTAACATCCAGCAAGAATTATTGAAGCTTTATGCAGCAGATGTGCCAGAAAATGACCTGTTGAATATAAAACGGTATTTAGCCAAGTACTTTGCCCAAAAAGCTATAGACGAAGCAGATAAAATTTGGGAAGATAAAAAATATAGTAATACCACCATGACCCAGTGGCTAAATGAAAACAATACCACAAATGACTAAAGTAGTGATGATACCAATGTTCTGGTAGCTTCATTATCATCAAAATCAATGTATCACTGGTTGGTAGAAGCTATTTTTTAAACGAACAAATAGACATCTATGTTACGGATGAAATTTTATTTGAGTATGATGAAATATTAAGCCGTAAGTATGCACCTATTGTAGCAAATAATTTCCTTACAGCACTAAAAGAACTACCTAACGTTCACTTTACTCAAGTTTTTTTTAAATGGGATTTAATTTCAGACAAAGATGACAATAAGTTTGTCGATTGTTTTGTTGCAGCTGGTGCAACTTATTTAGTCACTCATGATGCCCATTTTTCAATACTTAAATCTATTCCGTTCCCTAGCATAAACGTTGTGAATATTGATGAATTCAAAACCCAATCGAAACTCTAAATAAATCTTTGTTCTCGTTGTTCCAGTCCCCGTTGAGTCTTCCTTTTTTTATGTGAGGTATTCGCCTAAAACGGGAGTAGTATTAATGATTAAGATAAGACTTTCCGTCCCCGTTGAGTCTCCCCACTTTTTCTGCGGGGAACTCAACAGCATCAGGCCCATTGAAATTTAAGCCATTAAATAGTCTCTATAATAGGAACATGGTAAATGCCCAATTTGTTTGAAGTATTTTTTAACTGCAAATGATGGCAATAAACTTCTAATTGAAAATTCAGGTGCTAGTGTCTAAATAAATACCGCAAATAGAGGTTATACAAAACACTTCAATAGTCGTTCCTCCACAATCCTAATAAATTAAAGTAGCCACCTATCTGAATAAACGTGATAATCACACAAAAGAATTAAAAAAAGGAGCTAGATTACGATGTAAACTGAAAAATTTGCCTCTTTCTAAATTAGCGATTGCAAAGGAGTAAACACCTTAATAATCGACTAAAAATGCAAAATAGACTGATTTAAATCTGCTTATTATTGCTATTTTTGCATAAACAGAGTGTTTTATGAGCAGTTTAAATCTTATTCCTACAACTAAGATTATAGAAAGGTTACGATACGAAAATCCTTGGTGGGTTTCCAAACAAATACCTGCTGCTTATAGTGCCATGTCTAAGCGATTATACTTCGATCTGTTTTACCCATTTGTAAAAGAGCAGCATATTAAAAGAGCATTAGTACTGATGGGTCCCAGGCGGGTAGGCAAAACAGTAATGCTTTTTCATAGCATACACCAGTTGATAGAGGAAGATATTAATCCTCAGAAGATTTTTTTTGTAGGTATAGACAATCCTATTTATGTGCACCTGAGTCTCGATGATATTTTATCACTCTGCAAGCAGTCGCTCAACCTGTCTCACCTAGAGGGTTGTTATATTTTTTTCGACGAGATACAATACCTAAAAGATTGGGAACGCCATCTGAAGGTATTGGTAGATAGCTATCCCAGCACCAAATTTATAGTATCGGGTTCGGCCGCCGCCGCCTTAAAATGGCACAGCACAGAAAGTGGTGCCGGGCGTTTTACCGACTTCATGTTGCCGCCGCTTACTTTTCAGGAGTATATTCATTTAAAAAAAATGAATCATTTGATCTTCGATGGATTCTTAGATTATGGCACCAAGTCGCTGCCTTATTGCCTTACCCATGATGTAAAAGCCCTGAATAAAGAATTTGTCCATTACCTTAATTTCGGTGGTTACCCCGAAGTCGTGCTGTCTGAGAAAATACAAAGTGATATGGGCAGGTATGTAAAAAGCGATATAGTAGACAAGGTGTTACTGCGAGATTTGCCCAGTCTATACGGTATAAAAGATGTCCAGGAATTAAACCGCTTCTTTACCTACATTGCCTACAACACGGGTAATGAGTTTTCTTATGAAAATATGTCGAAAGAGAGTGGCATACAAAAAGACACGCTTAAAAAATACCTCGAATACCTGGAAGCCGCATTTCTTATAAAAGTGCTCAACAAAGTAGATGTAAACGCAAAACGGCTCAAAAGAATCACCAGCTTTAAGGTGTATTTAACCAACCCATCATTACGAACAGCTTTGTTTTCACCTATTACAGAAACCGATGAAGAAATGGGCAATATGGTAGAAACTGCTGTTCTGTCGCAATGGATGCACAGTGAAAAGCTAGACCTGACCTATGCGCGCTGGAAGAATGGCAGAACTGAGGGAGAAGTAGATCTGGTTTTGGTAGATGATAAAAGGTATAAACCATTATGGGGTGTAGAGATAAAATGGAGCAATCGGTATTTTGACAAGCCACAGGAATTAAAAAGCCTGATTCAGTTTTGTGACGCCAATAAATTTGAAAACGCATTGGTTACCTCCATTGATGTGCAAGGCATAAAAACTATAGAAAAACTACATTTTACGTTTTTGCCTGCAGCTGTTTACACTTACAATATTGGTGTTATAACCCTAAAAATGAAAAATTCTGGTTAAGGGAACTTAATATTCTGTCCCCGTTGAGTCTCCACACTTTTTCTGCATGGGAATCACCGACATCAGGGCTAGGAAGCTGAATATCCTTTACCCTGATTGCAATAATCACTAGCGTAATATCCACATCCCAAAATGTGGATATCTTAATCTCTGCTACACCTGTTTTGGCATAAGTTGGCGCACTTTTTGCGGCATCAGTAGAGCATAGTCTATGCTACCATAACCCCATAAACCCCCAATCATTATGTCAGCTAATAATTTCCCTATAATCAAAACAAACATTGCCCCTACCCCACCACAAAAACCACCGGAAAATGTATGCAAACTGGAAAAATGAATAGCATTGATAATCAACGACTTAAGTGCCAAAACACATGAAAACACCGGAAACAAACCGGAAAACAGCCCCTTCGGCTGTCCCTCCGCTCTCGCGCTCTTCCTCGCTCCTAAAAACCCTATGAGCCACCGGAAAATGCATACAAACCGGAAAAGTGAATAGTATTGATAATCAATGAGTTAACCCTAAAAACGCATGAAATCACCGGAAACAAACCAGAAATTAACAATAAACCAAATATGACAACAGAAGACCAGTACATCATCCCTGATCAAAAGAATCAAAAGATTCAGATGAATCAGTGGTTAAGACAAAAAACCACCGGAAAACGTATACGAACCGGAAAAAGTGAATAGTGTTGATAATCAATGGTTTAAGCGTCAAAACACATGAAAATACCGGAAACAAACCGGAAACTTTGCAAAACAACTACTATATGGATAATACCAGAGTATACCGCATGTCTCTAGCCAGTGTGTACCCACACTACATCAATAAAGCACAAAAAAAAGGACGTACTAAAGAAGAAGTAGACGAAATAATATGTTGGCTCACCGGCCACACCCCAGAATCACTACAACAAGTACTAGACCACAAAACCAACTTCGAAACATTTTTTACAAAGGCACCAGCCATGCACCCAAATGTGTCAAAAATCACCGGGCTCATTTGCGGCCATAGGGTAGAAGAAATCGAAGACCCCATTATGCAAAAAGTAAGATACCTTGATAAACTGATAGACGAACTAGCAAAAGGAAAAACGATGGAGAAGATATTAAGAAAGTAAGCAAAAA
>CAMDNC010000216.1 GCA_945902755.1 Flavipsychrobacter stenotrophus | reverse complement strand
TCTCTAGCCGAGCTATAGTGTTATGGGTACTGTCTCTGAATAGGATGGCATTTCGGGGCCAGTAACAACCATACTCTGTGTGACGGGTGCTGATGTGTGTGTGCAAAGTATGGTATAGTTGCTGGGAGCCAAGGGCAGATAATAGTTTTATTTCGTGCACATCTACATAACCCAGGGTATCGGGGAATGGTAGGTTGGGTTTGTTGACAAATCTTTTGGCGACGGTGTCCCAGAGCATGGGGTCGGTATTGAGTGGCTCGAAGGAAATGAGGAGCGTATATGCTGCCTTATTGAACGGGAATTTTTTTGTGGGTGTTGGTTTAGTGATAGCGGTTGTTTTTGCTTTTGAGTGGTTTGCAGGCATCTGTGCAACAGCTGCGAAGGGAAATAATAAGCAGCAAAGTATCAGGTGTTTCATAGAATAAATGTAGGTAAGTGGGTGGTAGTGGTAGTAAATATGATGAGGGATTTGTAATAATGTGAGTGTGCCTCTAATTTATTAGCGAGATAAAGTAAGACAGCGTCTACAAAGTATGCGTGTGTTTCATAGACTAACGTTTTAGTGTAACTGATTAATGAACTGTAAGTTTTTGAACTGAACGGTTGCCGTCTTGATCTACAATCTGCATGAGATACATGCCTGAATTCCAGCCAGATAGAGTTATCTGTAAACTGGTTTCCATACTATTGCTATAAACCATTTTGCCTGTAATGTCATTTACTATTACGGCATATTTATTGTCGTTTTTTACATGCACATTTACCAAATTATATGCAGGATTGGGGTAAACAGAAATATTGTCACCATAGCTAAATGTTTGTATTTCATTTGCCCAGTTTGTGAAAACAGCCAGATAAGCATCAATTTTAGGAAATGTGCCATTGATAGCATACCCACTAAATGCACCATCGTTTTCGCAGAAAAAACCGCCTGTTATAATATTACCACTTGTCAAAGGGTAAATCATGTATCCTCTATCCTGCCTACTACTACCTAGTACTTTAGCGTTAATAAATGAGCCAGTATGATTTATATGAAAGACTACTGCGTCCATGTCGCCAAATGCTTGGTTTATTTGACCACCTGTAACTCGTGAGCAAC
The DNA here is from genome assembly GCA_945902755.1 of Flavipsychrobacter stenotrophus. Lineage (GTDB taxonomy): Bacteria > Bacteroidota > Bacteroidia > Chitinophagales > Chitinophagaceae > Nemorincola > Nemorincola stenotropha_A. The sequence goes on along the minus strand of CAMDNC010000216.1, from coordinate 3,428 downwards.
CAGTTATCCAAATGTCACCATCAGTAGATTTACATATTGCATTTGGAAATTCTGCACCGCCACCACCAAAACAATTATCCCACATTTTATTATAACTACTATCAATATTGAATACCCATATATTACTCCCTGTAGGGTTTATTTGGTGACTAACATCACCATTTTCAGATCCGCTAATTGTAGCCACTAGGACTCCATCATTATCATCTGCAACGGCACTGCATCCGCCGCCTTCACCACCACCGTCATTGCCTGACCCTCCAAGACATCTTTTCCAAATGATGTTGCCATCTTTATTTAGCCTCGCAACAAATGCATCTGTCCCACCATGGTTTCCTACACAGTCAAAATCTGATGAGGAAGTAGAACCTATTATATAGCAGCCTCCACTAGGTGCTGTAACAACCGAAGCTCCTATATCGTCTCCAGTCCCACCATACACTTTGCTCCATTCAATATTGCCATTGATATCCACTTTCAGTACCCAAAAATCACGAGTGCTTGCACTACCATAATGAAAACCTATATCTCCATCTCCGCCGTAAGCAGACCCAAAAAAAATATAACCTCCGTCTTCAGTAGCTAAAATGCTTTTTAATTGTTGCGACCCAGTACCACCATACGCTCTTACCCATATTATGTTACCAGAGGCATCTTCTTTACGAATTACCCATTTGTTTCCGCTATTTGCTACCCCTCCAATAATGTATTTATTATCCGTAGTTTGAAACATAAAACCATAACCAGTGTCTGACCAATTGTTGGTATAACACTTACTCCATTCCTTTGTCGTTGCATCTCCATTATACTTTATAAATACGATTCTGTTAGAAGCAGGTGTACTACAAAAAGAGTCTACTATTGGACCACTTGTTGAATTAGAGCCTAGTGCCATTATAAACCCTCCATCTGGTGTTTTTGATACAAAGTATGACACCTGATCAGATCCATTTCCCCCTATCCCTTTCAAAGAAAGCATGTGTGGCTCCAGTACCTGCGCCTGTGAGCAAAAAGGCAGAAAAAGGAGTAGGAAAAGGATGCTTTTCATGGCGAGGGATGTATGTATGCTAAAATTAAGGGATTTTTTTAGAATTCGTAGGGATTGGGTATTGGGGTGTGGGTAGGAATATGCACAGCCCCTCTGTGCCCCGCCAGTACAAGAGTGCGATGCAATGCCCGCCGCTAGTAGTGCTGAGGCTGGGAGCAAGAAGTGAAAACAGGTGTGGTGAAAAAATAATTTTGTTGGATTTGCAAATTGATGTACTTTTGATATCGAATTGATATCAAACAATTCTTAGAATATGGAAAAAATACTGAAACCTACGAATGGCTATATGGCCTTGTTATTGTCGCTGGTAATGCTGGTGGTGGCACTGGTTTGTTTTGGGAACTCGGGCACAGAGGATGGTGCCTTGCTGATACTGCCGGGGATAGCGCTGGTGGTGCTATGCATCATTATCTGGAAAGGGCTGATGATAGTGCAGCCGAATCATGCACGAATACTGAACCTGTTTGGTAAGTATGTGGGTACGATAAAAGACAATGGGTTGTTTTTTGTGAATCCGCTGTACACGAGCATAAAAATAACGCAACGTGTGCAGAACATGGCTACGCCTACACTAAAGGTGAACGACAAAATGGGTAACCCCGTGGAGATAGCTGCTGTGATAGTGTGGCAGATACAGAACACCTACAAAGCTGCGTATGAGGTGGCTGACTACAATGCATTTGTGAGGATGCAAAGCGAGGCTGCGGTGCGGGCACTGACCATGCGGTTTGCGTATGACAGCATAGAAGATGAGGGTGCTAACATAACGCTGCGTGAGGGTGGTGCCAAAATACTGGAACTGCTGGAGCATGAGCTGAATGAACGATTGCTGACGGCGGGCATAATAGTGACCGAGGCACGTATAAGCCACCTGGCCTACGCACAGGAAATAGCGGGTGCTATGCTGCAAAGACAACAGGCATCGGCGATAGTGGCTGCACGCTACAAAATAGTGGAAGGTGCTGTGGGTATGGTGGAGCTGGCTCTGGAACAACTGAGCAAAAAAGAAATAGTGCACCTGGATGAGGAGAAAAAAGCCAATATGGTGTGTAACCTGATGGTGGTGCTGTGTGGCGAAAAGGCTGCACAACCTGTACTGAATACCGGCACAATATATCAATAACTGCAAACAAGGGCTGAATGTGGCATGGTGCTGCATTCAGCCTATTTTTTTAATCTACTACTTCAGCAACATTGGCAGCGAAAAAAACATTTGTACTGAGACTGGACGAGGACGTGTACAAAGCCCTGGAAAGATGGGCTGTGGACGAGTTCAGGAGTGTGAACGGGCAAATAGAATGGCTTATAGATGCATCGCTGAAGAAGGCGGGCAGAAAAAAAGAAGGTAAGGAAAAACCTAAAGACGAGAGTGGTAGTGAGGAGTAATCATTACTTTTATGGCGGTACTGGAATGCTATGAGTCCTATATTTTTTAAGAACAAAGAAGAACTGAGGGAGTGGTTTAGGCTACACCACAAAACGGCTACTGAAATGCTGCTGGGCTACTATAGGGTGGCTAGTGGTAAACCAACGGTATCGTGGTCGGACTCGGTAGATGAGGCGCTGTGTGTGGGCTGGATAGATGGTGTGCGCCGACGGATAGATGATAATAGCTACACAATAAGGTTTACCCCACGCAGGAAAGGGAGTATATGGAGTGCGGTGAACATAGATAAAGTAGCGGCACTGACTGAAAAGGGACTGATGCTACCCGAAGGCATAGCTGCCTATAAGCTGAGAGAAGACCACAAATCGGCTATATATGCGCATGAAAATGAGGCTAAAGAACTGAGTGAGGAATTTGAGGCTACATTCCAACAAAATGAAAAAGCCTGGGCATACTGGTGTGCACTGCCGCCGGGCTACCGCAAGGTGAGCGTACACCTGATAATGGGTGCCAAACAAGAAGCGACCCGACAGAAAAGACTAGCTGCTGCCATAGCAGCCTGTGAGCGAGGTGTGCGGCCGTAAACAATAAAAAAATTTAGTAGAAAATATTGGTGTTGGCAGTGGTAGGTATGATGCCTGCTGCTGCTGCTTTGGTAAAGAGGGTTTCTATAGCCTTAGTGCCAATGGTGCCGAGATCTGTGGTGTATTCGTTGACATAGAGATTGATGTGCTGGCGCATAACGTCTTCTTCCATCTCCTGGGCATGGCAAGTAATGAATGGTGATAGCTGCGGATAGTGCTGCCAAGAGTAGGCGATGCTGGCGCGAATGATGCTGTCGACAGTGGCACATAGCTGCTGCGGCAGGGAGCGACGCACGACTATGCCCCCTAGTGGTATGGCTGCTTGTGTGTGGTGCTCCCACCAGTCGCCAAGATCAGCGAGTTTGGTGAGGCCGCGCTGGGCGTAGGTGAATCTGTTTTCGTGAATTAT
>CAMDNC010000215.1 GCA_945902755.1 Flavipsychrobacter stenotrophus | reverse complement strand
GAAGCAACATTGACAATGGAGCCACCACCAGATGCTAACATGGCGGGTATTTGATAACGCATGCCATAAAACACACCTGACAGATTGATGCCTATAACTTTATCCCAACCATCAATGGGATACTCGCCAGTAGGCTTGAGTGGACCACCTATGCCCGCATTGTTGACGGCAATATGCAAACCACCAAAGTGCTGCACTGCATGGTCTACGGCGTTTTTGCTATCATCGGACAGGGAAGTATCTGCCTTTACAAAGACAGCTTCGCCACCAGCGGCTTTTATTGAAGCTACTGTTTCGTTGCCGCCTTTCTCGTCTATGTCTGTGACTAGGAGCTTGGCACCCTGTGCTGCATACAACACTGCGATGGCCCTACCTATGCCCGAACCGCCACCAGTGACAAGGGCTACTTTGTTCTCTAACTGTTTCATGATACTTGTATTTATTGAGTGAACTCTGTTGATAGGATGAAGTTACTACCCTTATGTGGGCATATAGGTGATTGTGGTCAGTGAGGATGGAAAGAAGGTGCATTTGATATATTGCTACCAATCATTATCTTACTGCTCAAATACTGATAGCTATGTATGGCAGGTGGATAGGTATATTGTTGCTGGCATTGGCACCTGTGGTGACGATGGCACAACGCATGCAGCGGATAAGAGGAACAGTGACAGACAAGGAAAGCAAAATGGTGCTGCCCGGTGTGGTGGTAGTGGTGATAGATTTGAAACCTTCGCCGGGCGGTGTAACTGACGCTGACGGGCAATATGTGATAGATAGCGTGCCTGTGGGCAAACACACCATTGAGGTGCGCTGTGTAGGCTACGAAAGCCGAATACTGCGTGAGGTGCTGGTGACCACTGCCAAGGAAGTACTGCTGCCTGTGGAGCTAGAAGAAAAGGTGGTGGAAATGGTAGAAATGATAATAGGTACCAAGCGAGAGCACATTAACGAAATGGCACTGGTAAGTACTCGCACATTTGACGTGCAGGAAACGGAGCGCTATGCCGGTAGTCGTGGCGACCCAGCCCGTATGGCATCTAACTTTGCCGGTGCACAGGGAGGCGATGACTCGCGCAATGATATAGTGGTGAGGGGCAATAGTCCGCAGGGGATACTGTGGCGCATGGATGGTGTGGATATACCCAACCCCAGCCACTTTTCGATACCGGGCACTACTGGCGGACCAGTGAGTATGCTGAATAATAAGATGCTGGCAAATAGCGACTTTTTTATGGGGGCTTTTCCGGCTGAGTATGGCGATGCAGTGGCGGGTGTGTTTGATGTGAAACTAAGGAATGGCAACAATAAAAAGTATGAATACACTGCACAGCTAGGTCTGCTGGGTACGGAAGCGAGTGCAGAGGGGCCGCTGTCGCGCAAGTCGGGGTCGTCGTTTCTGGTCAATTATAGGTATAGTACATTGCAGTTGTTTCAGGGTTTGAACATCAAGATAGGTACTACGTCTGTGCCGCAGTATCAGGATGCGAGCTTCAGGTTGCACTTCCCGATGGGCAAAAAAGGAGAGCTGTCGTTCTTTGGGTTGGGAGGTACCAGCCGTATAGACCTGATAGTGAGCACACTGACCACACCAGAGTCGCAACTGTATGGAGAGAGTGACAGGGACCAGTACTTCACCTCCAAAACTGGCCTAGTGGGCGGCACCTACACCCGCAACATCAATAAAAACACCTACACCAAACTGACCATAGCACAGACTGCTGGCAATGTATGGGCACAACATGATAAGGTGTTCAGGAGTGCAACATTTGCGGTAGACTCTATGAAAAACGTGCTGGGGTATGACTTCACTACCCTATCTACTGTGGCACACTGGTTTGTGAATAAAAAGATATCGGCAAGGCAGACGTTGAAATTTGGGGTGGTGAATAAATATTATCATGTCAACTTTGACGACAGTAGCAGGCAGTTTCCTACTAGCAGGCAAGACTGGCAGGTGCGGTCGGACTACACGGGCGGAACCAATCTGGCACAGGCATATATACAATACAAACTACGCCCCACTGAGGCTATGACACTGACAGGTGGGCTGCATGCGCAGTACCTGAGCCACAATGGCAGTGCGGCACTGGAGCCACGTGTGGCTATGCGCTATAGTATGGGCACGGCAGGCACCCTGACTGCTGGCTATGGACTACACAGCCAAATGCAACCTCTGTATCAGTACTTTGCACAGCTACCACAAGACCCTAGGGGACTGTTGCAGAATTATAATCTGGGTTTTACGAGAAGTCACCACCTGGTAACGGGATATGAGCGGCTACTAGGAAAAACTGTTAGGCTACGAGTGGAAGGCTATGGACAGTACTTGTACAATGTGCCAGTAGAGGTGCGGGTGGGTTCGTCCTACTCGGGGCTCAATCAGGGGTCTACGTTCTCGCGCAACTTCCCCGATACGCTGCAGAACACAGGTACTGGTTATAACTATGGGCTGGAGCTGACACTAGAAAAAACCTACAGCAGGGGCTACTATGTGCTGTTTACAGCATCGGCTTTCGACTCTAAGGCGGCGGGTAATGATGGAGTGTATAGAAACACTGACTATAACACACAATATGCTGCCAATGTGCTGGTGGGTTATGAAAAGAAAATAGGTAAGTATAGCACCTTTACCAGCGGTATAAAGGCTACCGTAATAGGTGGTAAACTATACTCGCCGGTAGATACTACGGCATCTAATGCGCTGGGCGATATGGTGGTGATAGACAATGAGCGCAATACGCTGCGCTTTGAGTCTTACTTTAGAACCGACCTGAAGCTGGGCATCAGACTGAACTCTAAACGACTGACCCACGAAATAGCACTGGACCTGGTGAATGTAACCAACACCAAAAATATACTGGCACTGACATACAGCGCAGACCTAGCAGCACAGGGTGTAGCCTACCCTTTCTATACACAATATCAACTGGGTTTTCTGCCGATATTCTATTATCGGGTGGATTTTTAGAGGAGGTAAGGGACGGCTTTAACTTACTAGCAGATAAATAATACGCATCAATACTCAATTTCAGCATTACACTTTAGGAACGATGACATAATAAAGTACAAAAATTTTACTTGCTCTTTTCCATTTTTTCTGCAACATAAAACCTTTAAATATTGCTGAATATTCTCAGTTTTTCTGTCTTGAAAAAAAGAAAAATAGCTGCGCAAAATTGTGCACTTTATTATGTCAACGTTCCTTAGTTTCGCATTTACATACGCACCCGAGGCATGGCAAAGAAACAAAACACCCCACCCAAACCTAGACCAGCTGTGGCTGCAAATCCACAAGTACAGAAGCAGCAACCTACCAGCACAGCGAATACAGAAAACAGTGCTGTGAAAAAATATGCTCACCTGCTGATGCTGGCTGGCATAGCGTTGGTGACGTATATATTTTATGCAGGCTCGCTGAACAACCAAATGACTAACTGGGATGATCTGGGATATGTGCTTACTAACCCACTCATAAAAGACAGTAGTATTGAGGGGCTGAAAAGGTTGTTTGAACTATCGAGTACGGTAATGGGTAACTATCACCCACTTACGATAGTGACCTACTGGTATGAATATGGCAAGTACGGACTGGAACCTCATATGTATCATGTGCACAGTTTGCTGTTTCATATATTGTGTACGGCTACTGTATTTGGGTTTGTAAGGGTGCTTACACGTAGCTCTGTGGCTGCTCTGGTGGCTGGATTGTTGTTTGCGCTGCACCCTATGCGTGTGGAGTCTGTGACGTGGATAGCTGGTAGGAAAGATTTGCTGTATGGTATGTTTTATATGTTGGCATGCACTGCACATATATGGTACATACGCAACGAAGGCGGTAAAAAAATGATATGGTATGCCAGTGCTATTGTATTGTTTGCGTTGTCGCTGATGTGTAAGTCGGTGGGGGTGACGCTGCCAGTGGTGCTGCTACTGATAGACTATTACGAAAACCGCAAACTAAGCCTGCAATTACTTATAGAAAAGCTACCATTGTTTGCCCTATCGGTAACATTTGGGTTGATATCTATACACGCTCAAAAGGACATCGGTGCATTGGGTACGCTGGATGTGAGTTTTAATCCTTTGGAGCGCTTAGCTCTGGGTTGTTATGGCTTGTGTACTTATCTGTGGAAACTGATTGCTCCCGTGGGCTTAACCAACTTCTACCCCTACCCTGCCAAGGTAAATGATGCATTGCCTGCGGCATTTTACTTGTATCCGGTAGTAGTTGTGGGGTTATTATTTATGCTATGGAAATATTTCAGACACAACAGATTGGTACTACTGGGCGTGGGCTTTTTTGTTATCAATCTGCTGTTGTTATTGCAGTTTATGCCAGTGGGTGGAGCTGTTATGTCGGATAGGTACACCTATATACCTTATGCAGGTTTGTTTTTGATAATAGGAGGGATAGTGGGGCAATTGGTAGACAACAAGCGACCATCAGCTAATGTGGTACTTGGTGTATGCGTAGCTGCAAGTTTGATATTTGGTGTCGTGACACAAGCGCGTAATAAAGACTGGTATGACTCGATAAGC
>CAMDNC010000214.1 GCA_945902755.1 Flavipsychrobacter stenotrophus | reverse complement strand
CCAACAATAGGTAATCCACAAAACTCTGAAAGTGAAATCGATCCTGTTTGTATTTTATTAATTAAAATTGCAGTTTGTTGATTTAAAAACTTAAAATCATTTAATATGAACTCTTCTTTAAATATAGTCAATGGCTTAATTTTCGAAATATGGTCTATCACTGTATTATTTGGCAATTCATTCAAATTGTAGTACTCTATTTTGTAATTATCTTTTTTTTGATTTTTAGTGAAGAGTATTGCTGGGTAAGCTGAGATGCCTTCAAACACTTCCAAATCATTAAAGTTAATTATTTTATCCATAATAGAATTATTCAAAATGTATTTTAGGAGAGGTTTGCCATAACTGGCTTCGAAAAATTTACTTGAAGTAATATATGACAATATTCCATTAATATTTAGTATATTTATACCTTGTTCATAAAAATACACATAAATATCAGCCTTGCCTGAAAAGCTATTAAATTTTTCCTCAAATTGACTACTAAATTGTTTAATTTCTTCTTGACGAATATAAGGAGGGTTACCTATCACAACATCAAATCCCAAAAACCTCCCATCATTATCCAGCACTTCAGGAAAATCGAATCGCCATTCGAAAGCGTTTTCGTAGATTTTGTTGCTTTTGATTTCTTTGATGGATGTGTCGATTTTTTCGATTTCTTTTTCGAGTAGCTCTTTGTGCTTTTTCTGCTCTTTGGTTAGCTTGGCTGCAAATAGGGTGTCTGCCTGGTACTTTTGGTAGTATTCGGTATTGAGCTTTTGTAGTTTTTTAATTTTGGGGTCGTTGTTGCCTATCTCTGTGCGGAAGTTGCCTTTTATGTCTTCTATCAGTTGCTCCATTTGCCGTTTTTCTTCTTTGGTTTCGGCACTGCGGTAGGTTTGCACGGCTATGCGGTAGCTGTCAATACTCCACTTACTTTTTTTGAGTGCCTGACCGAGGTCGGCATCGAGCGGAAAACGGCTGATGAGTGAGTTGCCACACTTGATATTGATGTCGATATTGGGTAGGGTTTCGAGCTCGGTATAGTTACTATCGGTGGTGTAATAGGTGTTTTTAAGTAGTTCTATCCAGAGGCGAAGGCGGCAAATTTTTACAGAGTTGGGGTTGATGTCTACCCCAAACAGACAATTTTCGATGATGGTTTCTTTTTCGTGAAAGAGGGCTTCTTGTATGCGCTGGCTTTCTTTGCTGCGGGGGCTGTAGTCGAGCAGGTTGCCGTCTTCGTCTGTTACTACCAGTTCGTCATTTACCACCTCTACGTTGTAGTCGCGCAGGGTTTTGTGCTGGCGGTCTTGTAGTATTCTTAGTTCGCTTTTTATAGCTATAATTTCGTTGAGTGCAGAGACGAGGAAGTGACCAGAGCCCACTGCTGGGTCGCAGATACGCAGGGTATTGATGATGTTGTTTGCCTCGGTTTTGTCTTGTATTTTATCGTATAGCTGGTCGAGTGTTTCGCATTCCCAGTTTTTCTCTTCTTTGAACTTTTGGAGTACTGCACGGCGTATGGTTTCGCGGCACATGTACATGGTAATGAAACCCGGAGTGAAAAATGAACCGTCTTTGTATCCGTTTATTTTTTCGAAGATAAGCCCCAGTACAGAGGCATTGATGAGGTTTTTGTTTTCTTCTTGTATTTCCTCGCCACCATCGCTGCTGAAATCGTAAGCATCGAGAAACTGAAACAGGTATTGGAGCGTGGTAAGCTCTCCTGTTTTGCGCTTGCCCTGTTCGTTTTTGAGCACTGTGCTATTGAGTAACGGCAATAGTGCTCTATTGTCGAGCACATCTACTTCTATGGCTTCGCGCTCGAGGGTGGTGCGGTCGAACAATGAACTATTGAGGTAGGGGACACGAGCAAACTTATCTTTGACATGAGCCCGTCTTGTGGCAGGTCGCTCTGCCAGGACTGAAAAAAACAGGTCGTTCAGCTCGTCGTAGTCGTGTATGTATTGGGCATTGAGGAACTTATACTCTTGGTTGCCTCTGTTGTAGGTAACGAGCTGCCCCTCGAGGAGTTTTATAAATAATATACGGTTGACCCAAGTAATGCAGAGCTCGAGTGCTACACCAAACAACTGCTCTGAGCGGGTGGCACCAAAAGAAGATAAGCCAGAGATGTTTCGGAGGCTTTCTTTATCTTCGAGCTTTATGATGGCGCTTTCGAGCAGTGAGGCAGAATCGGGTGTAGCCTTGCGGCGAATAAGTTTTTTGCTGCCGTCTTTTACTTCTTCGAGCCCTATGATGTGCAGGAGCTCTGTGTAAAATTTGGTATCGAGGCTGTTGCTGTCGTTGGCAAAAGACTGCTTGAGCAGGTGAGCCGGAGACAGTATTTTGTAGAGTGGTATTAAATTTTTGTCGTCGGTGCTGTCGTCGTTGCGTACATATTTTTCGTAGTGGCGCAGGTTGACATAGGCACATGAAAGTGTGGCATCGATAGCATCGAGCTCGGGGCGGGCAACACTTTCGTAAAAGAAACGGGTGTTTTTGCCGCTTTGTATGTATGCTTCGTAGCCTTTTTTGAATTTTGAGTTTTGGTACACATTTTTCTCAAACCATACTTCATCGAAGATGTACCATTCGTTGATGTTGGTGATAATAAGGTGCTTGATGTGGATATTGTTGTGCTCTATACGCTCGCGCAGGTAATAGAAAACAAGCTCTTGCAATGCTTTTTTGTTGGGCTTGTCGGCTGTTATCATTTCGGCGGCATTGGTAGGGCTTTTTACCTCCAATATAACGCCTACTGAGTCGGTAGCTGTTTTGCCATTGTGAATCACAAAGTCTGCCCGACCCTTGGTATTGATATAGTTACTCTCTTTGTACCAGGTATCTTTCAGGAATTCGGCTACGGGGTATTTGTGATGTTCTTCGCTTTCGCCCTCTTTGATATTAGATAAGAGCGTTTTGAAGTTTGCCTTGAATGTTTCAATATCATTTCTGCTTACCTTTTCTTTGAGGTAGGCTTTGTTGAGTGCTTTGTTAGGCGTTAGTATTTGTAAATTCATGGTAGAGGTGAAAATACATAATTAAATGAAACGAGTAAAAAACTATTGATAGAAGTTTTTGCGGGTTGTGTTTTTCCCTCAAAGCGCGAGATTGCCACACCCCGAGGGCTGGCGCACAGGGCTAGGCTCGGGGTGTGCAATGACCTTCATTTTTTATTTTGTTTATGTTTGATAGGGAAAAGCCCCTCACTGCCCTGAACGTACAAGAGTGTGACACAAAGCCGGCTGATAGGTGTGCTGAGGCTGGTGGCCAAAAGTGATAAAGGGCGTGGAGATTTGTGTGGTGAGGAGAAAATGAATGAATGATGAAATAAGCGAAGAATAAATCATTTATTTTTGGGTGTCATTTATAAATAGCTGCGTGATGATACTGAAATACATACTAGTGGTGGTAGGGGTGATGGGTGGTGTGGTGGCTGCTAATGGCCAGCCGTTTGTGCCGGGAAATACTTATTATGGTAGGGATAACTACATAGAATACTTTGCTGGTAATGCACCGCTGATTATATCTGTGCCTCATGGTGGGTATCTGGAGCCTACGGGTATGCCTGATAGAAATTGTACGGATTGCTCGTATGTGAGGGATGCGTATACGCAAGAGTTGTCGAGGCTAATAAAGGATAAGTTTTATGATAGGACGGGGTGTTATCCGCATATGATAGTGAACCTGATTCACCGGAAGAAGCTGGATATGAACCGGGAACTGATAGCGGCTACCGACTCGAATGCCGCGCTGGATGACTATTGGTATGATTATCATGAATTTGTGGATTCGGCAAAGTCGACGGTGTTTAATAATTATGCTAAGGGGTTGTTTATAGACATGCACGGTCATGGTCATGTGAAGCAGCGGATAGAGTTGGGGTATCTGGTATCGAAAACTACGCTGTCGCTGGCTGATAGTTTGATAAATCTACCTACTTATACCAACTTTACTTCTATCAGGAATCTGGCTTTGGATAATCTGAGTGCTTTGTCGCATGTGTCGTTGTTGAGGGGTAGTAGCAGTATGGGTACTTATTTGGCTACAAGGGGGTTTCCGAGTGTGCCCAGTAGTGCTGATCCGTTTCCGCTGGCGGCAGACGAATATTTTAATGGAGGGTACAATACTGTGCGGCATGGATCGAACAGTAGTGGAAAAATAGATGCTATTCAGTTTGAGTTGTATTCTGCTATCAGGTTTGACTCGGTGGAGCGAGTGAAATTTGCGGATAGTATGGTATCTGTGCTGATAAAGTATTTGGATACTCATTACTTTACCAATTATGCTGCGACGCCCTGCATTACTACTGCGGTAGATGAGGTGGAGGACAATGGACAGGGTGTGCGCCTGTATCCTAATCCTGCAAAGGAATGGATAAGTATGCAGACAGACAGGGAAATAACTTACTGCAGGATAGTGAGTAGCAGGGGGCAGGTGATGCGTGGCTATGCTGTTGCAAATGTGTCTGAACCACTGTGGGTGGCAGACTTTCCCCATGGATTGTACTTAGTGCAGCTATATGATAACCAGGGTAAGATATACTCTGTGAGACTGCTAAAAGATTAGTTTGGCTGATTTGGTTTTTGTGGTGTGGTGCAGCATACCATTCGGTATAGAGGCAATGGTTGTTTTGATG
>CAMDNC010000213.1 GCA_945902755.1 Flavipsychrobacter stenotrophus | reverse complement strand
TCAGAGCTAAGCCCATCTTGGGTTTTGGCAGCTTTCTTTCTTAGGTATTTAAGGTTGTTTGCTAATGACATGGCACAAAATTAATAAAATATTTCCAAAAAATTTGGAGTTGTCAAAAATATTGGAATATCTTTGTGTCGGAAAACATGAAATTGATACCAAAACTACAAAACAATACACATAAATGCCAAAAAAACTGTAGCAGCCATTGGCAGCATGAACAAAGAAAAGTTTGCAGCCACATAACCACTACAAAGCGATAGACCGGAAAAAGATAAAAACATAAATCCTAAAACTGAACAGCATATGAAACAAGAACAGAAAAACCTGATAAGAAAAGCAGTAGTGCGCTATGTGGGCAACTATAACACCGTAACAGAGGCAGCGCAAAGCATGAAGAACGTAACGGCAATAGAGATAATGCAAATAGTAAATAACAACCGCAACGCCATAAACGACAGGCAATGGCAGCAAATAGCCCGCCAACTGAACATGCATGTGACCGAATGGAAAACTGCTGACACCAGCGCCAGCCTGCTGCTGCGCATACTGATGGGCGATGCACAGCGATATGCCATGAACTATGGTGTATCTATGGCGGGAGGAATGGGTAAAACCTATGCGGCAGAGATATACAGCAGGAGTAATGACAATGTAGTGTATGTGACAGGTAGTGCAGCGCACAACAGAAAAACATTTGTAACCGAAATGCTGGCATCGGCCGGAGGTGAAGCTAATGGGACCGCACCTGAAATGCTTCGCAACCTTACCGAACTGATGCTGCAAAATGATGAGCCGCTACTGATAGTAGATGATGCACACCTGCTGAAAGACAGAGTGCTGCACATGGTGGTGATGCTGGCCAATAATCTGATGGGTAAAGCTGGTATAATGCTAATGGGCAATGAAGAACTGCGCCCACGCATAATAGAAGGTGTGCGCACTGGCAGACTGGGGTATGAAGAGATATACCAAGCCATAGGCAGGCGTTTTGTGACACTATCTTATCTGGCACCGAGCGATGTGGCTGCTGTGTGCAGGGCAAATGGTGTGTATGATGAAGAAACCATAGCACACATAAGCAGCAACTGCGACAACTGCCTGCACACGGCTACCTACCTGATACAGCAGTGTATGGAGCAACGAATAGCGGCATAAGCAAGGGTGAAGCAACAATAAGCGAAACAAAAAAAATAGAACTATATGTATTACAGCACAGCATCACAAACAGGAATGACACACCAATTGCCCTTGCATAGCATACAGGCTACAGACAGCATGGGTATGGGGGTAACAGTAGTGCAGTACCCTACAGAGCAAGTAAACATGACCCCGCAGCGAATGTTACATGTAATAGCACTGGCACTGGATATGAGCCCAGAATGCTACAAGATGAAAACAAGAGTGCGCAACATAGTGGAGCTGAGGTTTCTGGGTGGATTGCTACTGAGGCAGTACTTCCCGGCGTTGACACTGTGCCAGATAGCAGCCTACTTTGGTGGGCAAGATCATAGCTCTGTGATCAATGCTATATCGAGGGCGCACAATCTGCTGTATGTGGGTGATGCACAGTTTTTGAAAAAATACACCACCGTTTTAAAATCTGTAAACTCATGGCTAAAAAGAGAAGCATAAGACTGCGCATAAGCAGTCAGCGCATGGAAGCCCTGCAGGAGATATGTGGCGAAATGCTGGATGAATTCAGCCCAGATACAGACCATCGCCAACTACTGCACGAATACCTGCAAGAGCTACACCGCAACTTAACACTAATGCTGGAACGCAACCAGGATACCTATACACTGATACTGAACGGACCAGAGGCGGTAGCCTTTTACCAGCTGTGGAATATGCTGGATATACAACACGACAAGTATGCGGTGCTAATAGTAGACAACTTGCTGAAAAAGATGAGCAGCCTAGCGGCATAAACCAGCTACATAATACACAAACCCCGATAACTACAAACCCAACACTATGAAGGCTAAAAGAATAACCAAACCACTGACCGAGGTAAGCAAAGAAAGCTTTGAGCAGGCAATGAACAGATATGCAGCGGCAGAGGTGAGAGAGCGAGAGATAAACAAAATGATGGATGCTGAAGTGAATGAAATAGCCGAAAAATATGCTGCCGAGCTACAGAGTGTGGCCATGATAAAGCAGGTGGCGTTTGATGAGGCACAAGCATACTGTGTGCGACACAAAAAAGAACTGTTTGCCAAGAAAAGGAGAATAGGTACAGTGTTTGGCATAGCAGGGATGCGCATGGGGACACCTAGGCTGAAAACGACAAAGGGTAGCGACTGGAACACAGTACTGGCTGCACTGAAAGAGAAACTGCCAGCGTATGTGCGCACTATAGAAGAGCCAGCAAAAGATATGTTGCTCGCAGACAGGCATAACGAAAAAGTAGCGCCACTGCTGCTGGAAATAGGGGTGCAGGTGGTGCAAGATGAACTATTCTACATAGAGCCCAGAATAGCGGCATAAGACCGATACTATATACTGATAACAACAACAACATAAACGAGATGATACAGGACTACACAGAGCACCTGCTCCAGACCGACACTAAGCCACTGCAAGTGCACTATGCTGAAGGAAGCACAAGAGCCAGCAGAAGGCAAGACAAAAGGCAGCTGCTGCTGACTTTTATCATACACGTCAATACCCCGAAACGAAAACGCTACGGTAAACCAGCCCCCGTAAAACCCAACCTTCTGCGCACATTACTATCACTATTTGTGTAGCGCAGCCTGCTGTAATCCCCCCGCCTGCTGTGAACAGGTGGAGGGGAATACGTGCAGATGCCTTTATCCCAAATTCATAACAGTATACACAACCACCTAGTGTAACTAGTGTGGCAATATGTATGTACTGACCTAATACAACAGAGGCTGCCATGATATGGGCAGCCTCTGCTGAGTATTATTACTATTGACCTGAAATGCAACTACTACTTGAGGTGCAGTACGCCATACTTAAACAACAGAAACAAAGCAGCACCTGCCAATATAGACAAAAACAGGATAGTGGGCAGGAGCGAATTGTTTTTCTTTTTGAATGGGTCGTTGAAGTTTATTTTGGCACCACGGGGCAGCTCGGCAAGCTGAGTGAGTGTGTTGCCGAAATGTATGTTGATGATAATATTGGCATTGACTGCCCAGCCATTAGCATCGAGTATGGGGGCAAGGTTGCGCTTGCGTAGCTTGAGGTAAGCTATCACCATAGAAGGGCCAGATATCAGCAGTAGCAGACCTGCGATAGCTAATGGCATCTTCCACCATTCGAGCTTCATAAAGCCAGATACTACAGAGGTAAGTGCAGTACCTATTGCTCCAAGAGCAAGACCAATAGCTGCAAAGATTCCCACAAACTTACCTACATCAAATGGCTTTGGTGGTTCTTTTTTTGCGGCAGTTTCATCTACTTTAACGGGCATATCTTCTACTCCCTTATTAAGCCCTGCAGTCATCTTCTCATCTTCGGAAGCGGCCATTTTATTGATTTGTTTTTCAACGAAAACAGACACCTTGCGGTAGGGAGAGAAGAACGCCTGTCGAATGCTGATGGGGTTGTCGATAATTTTGGTGATAGTGGCATCCCAGTCGACGCCTTGACGGTCATAGAACAAGGCATTTCTGCCCACCATCAGATTATCTATGTCGCCATTGGTAAGGGCGGCCACGATAGACATTTTATCGGTTGAGGTGCGTGACACACAATCGCAATACAAAAGGTACATGCCACTGAAAGAAGCCAGCGAGTTGTGACGGCCCATGTCTGTTACCTTTATACATAGATCCAGACTGCGTTGGTCTATGTACAGAGTACCAGCCTGAAACATAGCTTTATGATCGGGCGAGTAAAAATCGAAGAAAGTAACGAAGTTTTTGAGCAGTGTGTACAGGTCGCGGTGATAACGCACCAGCTTATCTACCTGTATAATGTTGTTGGCATCTTGTGTAAGTGCGTTGTCTTGATCTATAAGTGTAAGCAGTTTGTCTTTCTGATTGCCACTGATTACTGCTTGTATACGATCTATACCAAGACTCTCAACCAAAGCTCCTTGTTTGGCGGCCTGCCATTCTGCAAAAGGAGCAAAAGTATTGCCTATGGCAGTCCATTCGCTTTCGGTGATTGTATCTTTTGTGGCACCAAATATTGTACTAACTGTAAATGAGCGAAAAGCAGCTATGGCAGCCTCCCAAGTAGGGTTGATGCCAGTAGTAACAGGTAGCGGTTTGCCGGCCTCTATACGTGCCAAGGGGTATGCCCCTATTTCATCGGCACACTCAGCCAGGTTTTTGGCAGTAATAGATTCTACACGAGCCACTTGAAGGTTGAGGACTTCGGTAGATTGTTTGTCGAAGGCAGCTAATCTGCACCTGATGAAATAATCATCTACCTTAGCCTTGATGGCGCAGTAGTTGTTGTATGCTGCCTGGGTGTTATCACCGATGGGCAGTATATTTGTTTTATCGGCATTGCATTGGGCTATCCAGGCTGCGTATTTTTCGCATTGGTCGAAGAAGGTATTGATATGATCTAGGTTGATACCTTGTTTGCCACCTCTGTCAGTAGCAGATCCTGTGTGCGAAATAATTTCGGTGAGGAGTAGTTGAAGTTCAGCGTCG
>CAMDNC010000212.1 GCA_945902755.1 Flavipsychrobacter stenotrophus | reverse complement strand
CAACTATATAGCTGCCCGCCGCGAACTGGCATCGCCCTTATCAGAAACCATGGGTATTATCGTAGCCAGCATCATACTATGGTTTGGTGGCAGAATCGTGTTTTCCAATACTGGATTCACCGGGCCTATGTTCGTTACCTACATTGGTTTGTTCTGGATGGTTATCGCACCATTCAAAAACCTATCCTCTGCATTTTCTAATGTACAAAAAGGCACTGCAGCTCTGGACAGGATAGAGCAACTACTGGCAGTAGAAAACGCTATTACAGATATGCCCGATGCAGTATCCATCAAATCATTCAACGATAATATCACACTCAAAAACGTGCAGTTTGCGTACGGCGACAAGCAAATACTCAAGGGGATAGACCTCACTATAAAAAAGGGGAAGACCGTTGCGCTTGTAGGTGCCTCTGGTGCCGGCAAATCTACGTTGGTCGATCTCATCCCTCGTTTTCATGATGTCACAGCCGGCGAAATACTCATAGATGGAGTTAACATAAAACATTGCAAGGTCGATGACCTGCGCCGACTGATAGGTGTGGTGAGCCAAGACCCTATTTTATTCAACGATACCCTTTACAACAACATCACCCTTGGCACAGGTGGTGCTACACCAGAGCGTGTAGAGGAAGCGGCTCGTATAGCCCATGCCGATAACTTTATACGCCAGAAAAGCGAAGGCTACGAAACCACAGCCGGCGACCGTGGTGCACGCCTCAGCGGTGGCGAACGCCAAAGAATAACCATTGCCCGTGCCGTACTCAAAAACCCACCCATACTTATCCTCGACGAGGCCACCTCTTCGCTCGACACCGAAAGTGAACGTACCGTGCAAGACGCCATCAACAAACTGATGCAAAACAGGACTTGTGTGGTTATAGCACATCGCCTGTCTACTGTGCAACATGCCGATGAAATAATAGTAATGGAGAAAGGTACAATTGCAGAGCGTGGTACTCACAACGAACTTTTGGCTGCCGGGGGAATCTATAACCGACTGGTAGAAATGCAACAAGTGCGCTGATGCATATCATTTTATTGCTGTAGCTATAGCGTATCTTTAGTCTTGCGCCGCTTTGTGGTGCGCTACCGCTTATGCAGCATGCAGCTTTTTGGCAGTTTTTGGCAGGTGTAGCTTTTTTCCTCTTCGGAATGAGCCAACTGGAAACAGTACTGAAAAACGCCTCCGGCAGGTCGCTCAAGCTATTTCTCAAACGCAATACTGGCAATCTTTTCAAGTCCATACTCGGAGGCGCTGCTGTTACTGCCTTGGTACAGAGTAGTTCTGTAGTAGCGCTTATAATACTCGTATTCGTAGAGGCGGGCATCATCACCTTTCGCAATGCACTAGGTGTTATTCTCGGCACCAATCTCGGCACAACTATCAGCAGTTGGCTTGTAGCCACTGTTGGCTTCAAGGTAGAGGTGCTCGATTATACATTCCCGGTCATTGCCATCACAGGAATAGGTATGTTTTTCTTCACTCGTCGCAAGAACATCTACAATCTCTTTGCCGTGTTTTTTGCCCTTGGCATGCTCTTTATGGGCATCAGTTACATGAAGGAGTCTGCCATGGAGCTGGTTAAGCTGGTAGACCCAGCCACATATGCTGGTTATGGCACCCTAGTGTTTGTGTTGTTTGGTTTTGTGCTCACTACCATCATACAGTCAAGCTCGGCCACAGTAGCTATTACACTCACTGCTCTTTATGCTGGTGCGCTCCAGTTCGATGCTGCCGCCGCTGTAGTCATAGGCTCTGAAATAGGTACTACTATCAAGATATTACTATGGGGTGTCACTGGCAGTGCCGATAAAAAAAGAGTGGCATATGGCAACTTCTTCTACAATATTTTCACTTCCGTCTTGGCATTCGTTTGCCTTCGCTGGTTAATCTACTTCATCACATCTGTAGTAGGTATCAAAGATGCGCTAATAGGGCTAGTCTTCTTCCAAACCACCATCAACACCCTGTCTATCATTATTTTCGTGCCTTTTCTCAATATCTTCTCTGGCTGGCTCGAACGTCGTTTTTCGCCCAATGACGGCGACGATAATTCATATATCAGCCACAATTTACCTGCATTGCCAGTATTGGCACCAGATGCCCTCCGACACGAAGTGACTACACTACTCAGCAAAGCACTCAATTACTGCACCGATATACTCAATACCCACACCGTTCACACCAAAGGTTTGTTGCAAAACATCAAGTCTTTTGCACACACCACCAAAAATATAGAAGAAGAATACCACAAGCTCAAACAAACTGAAGGAGATATACTCGCTTACTTTTCTATGCTACAAAACAACCAAACCCTCACTACCGACACAGAACAAATGTTGCGCTACTTACATGCTGCTAGGCAAGCAATTTATGCCGCCAAGGCTGTAAAAGACATAGCCCACAACCTGGCAGAGTTTGATGCCAGCGCCAACGATGTCTTGCACCATCAGGTAAATGTCTTAGCAGCTGACTGGAACGCATTTGTACCGGTCATTACACCCTACTTTACCAACACTGAACTACTACTCCTGCCCGACGACCACGACACTGCCATGATAGCTGCGCACGAACAAGAGGGAAAGTTTAAAATTCAGGCAATGTTATACCTGAAGGAGGGCCAACTGAATGAAATAGAAGTATCTACCCTTATGAATGTATACCGAGAAATATACGCTAGCAAAAAATCGCTACTAGCCGCTACCACCAACCTTTCTTGATCCACCGTCAATGGGTCGCTTACTGTTCGTGTACATCATAGTAGCTCGCCCAGTCATTATCTTCTATCGAGTATACTTCTGTTGCGTTTTTGTCCATAAATAGTTTGTAGTCAAACTTCGGATAGCCCGGTATCACATACCCCGGATAAAACCACCTGATTCCCTTCTTCAGGCAGTACAGATAAGTTAGCAACATCAGAAATTTTCCGGGGCTATATTTCTTGTATTCTGGGTCGTAGAAGTTCTTTATTGCTGCTACACTATCTTTACCCTTGTCTATATGCCCAGCAGCAATTAGTTTTTCTCCATCATATATCTGTATCACATACGACTCAAAAATCCTACTCCCTTTTTCGTTCACTGCATCGTCCAGAAAAGGAAATATCTCAAAAGGTATACTCACATAATACTTGAAGTAGAGCTCCAGCAGCGGCTTCGTCACTCTGTACGGTCCCATAGTTATCGAAAACCCACTATTCTTTCTTATTAGTTTTCTATTACTCCTGCTCAGCGCCACCTTGGGCACATCATACCTCATCCATTCTACTGGCAGTACTGTTTCACCTGTCTGCACAGACCGGGTTATGTGCATCACTGACCCCATTCTGAACCACCCACTTGCTAGGTACATATCCAGCGTCTCCTCTCTCACCTCCTCGCACGATTCGGTTTCATAGTCCAGTAATTCCAGTCGCTGATTGGGCATATTATTTTATTCCTCTGTCAAATGTAGCAATTCAGCCCCACATCACTTTACATCATGCATCAGCTTGCGCACCAGTGGCGATATCACTATCAGCAACACACCGGCTATCAGTGCATATAGGGCCAGTTGTTTGTAGCCCTCCGTATAGGATAGCAGTTTTTCTGTCAGCGATGCTTTTTCATTCACAGTTGTCATGCCAGCACCCAGTATACCTGCCGCATATTGCCCATAAGCACTTGCCAAAAACCACATACCCATCATCATACCATGCAGCGGCTTTGGCGACAGAGTGGTCATCAGCGACAGCCCTATCGGCGACAGACATAGCTCTCCTAAGGTTGTAATAAGGTACGCTAGCGTAAACACATCCATCGATGTTTTGCCACTGGCATCCGCAAAGAAACGGGTGTAGTAAAACACATAAAACGCTACTGCCACAAACAGGAAGCCCAACCCAAACTTGACAACCGTATTAGGTTCTATTTTGCGCTTGCCCATCCACATCCAGAGCAGCCCAGCCAAAAAGCTGAACGGTATTACAAACACCGAGTTGGCGGAGTTATTCACCTCATTTGGGTCTACATGTATACCCAGCACAGTATCGTGCAGATTGTAGCGTGCAAACAAGCTCAACGACCCACCTGCTTGCTCAAAAAATGCCCAGAAAAATATACTGAATACGATGAACACCAATGCTGCCAACAATTTCTGCCGCTCCACCTTGTTATACTTCATCATCTCATACAGTATATACGCCAGTGCCAGTGGTCCTACAATGTACATAAAGTAGTCAGTGTATTCAGTGTTAGACACCAGCAGGTATATAAGCGGCATCACCAGCAGCGACCCACCATACACCATTATGTCATACAGCTTTATTTTAGAAGCGGGCCGTTTGCCTTCCAGTGGCGAAAACCCTATTGGCCCCAGCGACTTGCGTGTGAATATAAAAATCACCAAGCCTATCACCATGCCTATACCTGCCAAGGAAAACGCAGCATTCCACGATACATTATTGGCTACTCTTATACACAACAGTCCACCCAGAAACGCACCTATATTGATACCCGAATAAAACAACCCAAAACCCGCATCGCGCCTCGGGTCACCATCCTTATACAGGTTACCAACCATGGTAGATATGTTGGGCTTAAAGAAGCCCGTACCCACTATCGTAAAACTGATACCTATGTAGTACAGATCTACCGGCGAAAACGCCAACGTAAAACTACCTATGATCATCAACAGTCCACCCCAAAAGATAGACTTTCTGAAGCC
>CAMDNC010000211.1 GCA_945902755.1 Flavipsychrobacter stenotrophus | reverse complement strand
GGTCAGGCACGCATCAGAGTACAAATCTCCGCTGGTCACGATAGACACCACCTCGATCAAGCCATCGAGTCCTTTATCAAAGTGGGTAAAGAGTTGGGGGTTATCAATTAGTTCCTTACAACGTACTTTCAGTATTACTATTCTGTGTATTGGCATTGCAGCACCACTGCAATGCCAATTTTTTTAGTGCCAATTCCTACATCCCCTCCAGGTCCAGCAGCATAGCGCGTGCCTTTTCATTTCTTGGGTGTTTTAGCAGCAGATGCTCTAGCTGTTTTTTGGCTTTGTCATACTGTTGGTTTCCGTAGTGCCATACAGCTAGGTTTATCAAGTTTTGCTCATAGTCTGGGTCTGTTCCCTTGGCCATCATCATATAGTCATAGGCCATAATACTGTTACCCTGTTGCATATATATGTAACCTAGGTTGGTATTGGCACTGGTGTGGTTGGGGTTTTGGCTCAGCACAAACTCAAATACCTTTTTTGCCTCAGGTAGTTTATTCAGTGCCAGCAGGCAAGTGCCATATTTGTTGTTGAAGTCCAGTGCATATTTCCATACGTCTGTAGCACGTTTATACCACGGTAGGGCAGCTACAGCATCTCCGGTTTGGTAGTAGGCCTCTCCTATTCGGTAGGCAGTCCATGCATCGGTTACAGCAGATGGTTGTAGTGGAGTAGCATAGGTTTTCACCTGCTCATAGTTATTCAGCAGGTAGTAAGCACGTATGTAGTCGCGGTTTTGTTTTTGTTTGGCTTCCACATCCGCTTGTTTGCCCAGATACACCAGTGCAGAGTCTATCAATCCCTTCGATGGTGCATACCGCTCATAAAACTCCATAAATCCTCTTGCCTTTGTTATCGCATCGGGCTTGTCGTTGTTGTAACACTTCATACCCAGAAACGCAGTTATTTTTTGTGCCTCTACAGGTGCTATTGGTCTGCGACGTATGTAGTGGTCGGTTACAGCCACATGGGGGATGTCTATACTGCCATTGCGAGGCATATGGCAGGTTACGCAGTCATCATTTTTGGCAGTGCGCAGGTTTTGCTGCTCTGTGCACAACTTTTGCCCGATGCTGCTATGACAACCCTGGCATGCCGTCAGGTATTGGGCGCGCGGAGTGTATTTTACACTCACATGAGGATTGTGACAGGTGATGCAGCTCATCTTGCCCGATTGCACAAAGCAGTCACTTTTTTTCATACGCTCCACATGCGATGCCATAATCATTTTGTCTTGTGCGCCCTCATACTCAGGCATAAACACATTCATTACCTCTGATAGGCGCATGCCTGGCCTGAAGTCGTAAAATGTTTTTCCGTCATTAAGCACAGATATACCTTGCAGGTGGCATCTTTGACACACATTGTTCTGTAGTTCGGTAGTCAGGCGACGGGGGTTTACTATGGTATAGTCTGGTCCCTTCGATGTGTCTACCGGTTTGCTTGTTTGTCTGGCCAGTACATGTATGCTGCCCGGTCCGTGGCACCGCTCACAGTCTATGCCAGCTTTTATATTGTGGTATTTGTTTTCACTGTTGGCAGCAAAATCTGGGTACCCATTGTGGCAGGTCATACACTCCAGTTGTATCATCCGCTTAAAGCGACTATTTGACCCCTGCTCAAAACCCGGAGCCATATCCCATTTGCCTTTCTGCGTATAAAAGGTGATTGGCGCTTGGTGCAGGTATCCGTTTACGTTAAATATATGCGAATTGGTGTGTTGCCCCGAACCTACCACATAGTCTACTCTTTGACGCTGCAGGTGCACGGTGTCTTTACCACTCAGCCTGTACTCCATTATATAAAAGGTATCACCCACCCAATAGGGCCGATAGTAATAATCCAGTGCAGTATCGTATACTATTGCATGTGCTGGGCTAAAGTCTGCTGCCGATTTTTCTCTCGTAGCCGGGGCAAACGACTGTCCCATTCCGGTTTGCATATAAGTTTCATACACTCCCGGATGGCAACCCCTACACACATCCATACCCACGTAGTGTGCAGATGTGTCGTATACATTCAGCCAAGGCGAAGTGGGGGTTTCAGCAACTGCGGTGGTATTGTCAGTTGGGGTATTGCAGAAAAATACTGGGAGCGTTATTGCAAACAGTCCTATAATCAGCAGTAATTTTCGCACAATCCGGTTCGACATACAACAACAAAATTAAGGCTTTATAATTATTCCTCCATTTGAGGTTGAGTGATAGCCACAATTATATGGATATCCACTACACTGTTAGTCCCAAACACCAATTTGCAGAAAATATTTTCCCTATATGTATGGTCCTGAAAAAGTTTTTTAACGAAAATTTCCCGAAAATTTGGATAGGGCTTTATTTTTTTATATTAAATCATATCTTTGCACCCCTTGCGGGGTTAGGGTAACCTATATCCTGTGGGGATTGTTTGATTTTTACATATATATTTTCAATAAAAACCTATGCATTTAAAAGGGTTAGTGAAGTTTTTTACAGCAATGCTCATTCTCATTTCGCTGTACCAGCTCTCTTTAACGTTCATTGTGAGAAGCGAGGAGAAAAAGATGCGGGCACAAGCCAGGCGCGCCGCCTTGGCAGAAGATCCATCTGCTACAGGCACCAATCTGGACAAGCTAACAGACAAGTACTACTCGTCTATTACCGACAGTATGCAGAGTGAGACAATTTTCAGTGTTCCATTGCTGAAAGAGTATACTTATCAGTCTGCTAAGGCCGAAGAATTAAGCCTAGGTCTTGACCTTCAAGGTGGTATGAACGTGACTCTTGAGGTGAGCCTCGATGAGTTGGTGCGTTCAATGTCTAATAACCCACGCGATGCTGCGATGAACAAAGCTATTGCCGATGCAAACATTGCAAAAGCCAACAGCGATGCTAATTTCATAACACTGTTTGGTGAGATTTTTGAAAAACAGAACCCTGGCGTCAGCTTGTCTTATCTGTTCACTAAACCTTCAGAAAAAGATATCACACTCAGTTCTACTAACAAAGATGTGATCGCCAAACTGAACAAAGAGTCGAAAGAGGCAATCAATCGTACCCACAAAGTACTTCAAACTCGTATCGATAAGTTTGGTGTAGCAAACCCTAATGTGAACCTAGATGTTAATAAAGGTATCATTACTGTAGAGCTTGCAGGTGTTCAAAATCCAGAGCGTGTTCGTTCTTACTTACAGGCAACAGCTAAACTTCAGTTCTTCGAAACCTATTCTAATCAGGAAATAGGCCCGATGATAGGTGCAGCTAACAAACCATTATACAATTATCTGTCTGGCGTTAAGGAAGATACTGCTACTGCAGTAACAGATTCAACTACTGCTGCTACCGATACTGCTGCTGCAGTAAGTGATACCAACAGCATAGCTAACGTTTTGGCTGGTGGAAAAGCTACTAGCTCTACCGATACTGCCAAATCTCAACAAGATAAAGCTGCTAAGGAAAATCCGCTAAGCGCTCTTATCATGCCAAACGGTACTGTAGAAGAAGGGTACTTCGCTAGCCCTATAGTAGGTTATGTAGCCAAAAAAGATACTGCAAAGGTGAACAGATACTTGTCTTTGGATGTATTGAAAAACAAGTTCCCTTCAAATATCAAGTTTGTATATGGTGCTGCTAACAGCAAAAACAAAGATGCAAACACAATTTTACCACTTTACGCTATTAAATTGGCTCCAGGTGGTGGTGCTCGTTTAGAAGGTGACCACGTTACCAACTCACGTGCCGATTATAGTGCAATGACAGGTCAGCCTAACGTAAGTATGGAAATGGATATGACCGGTGCTCGTATCTGGAAGGATATGACAGGTCGCAATGTAGGTAAATATGTTGCTGTAGTACTAGATGATAAAGTGTACTCTTGTCCTCGTGTAGACAATGAAATAGCAAGTGGCAATACAGAAATATCTGGTTCTTTTACCACTGAGGAAGCTCAGGATTTGGCCAACATTCTTAAGTCTGGTAAACTTCCTGCACCTGCACATATCGTGCAAGAGCAAGTAGTAGGTCCTACACTCGGTGTTGAAAACATTGATAAAGGTATGTTCTCACTGCTACTTTCGTTTGTAGTGATCTTCGCACTGATGTTGGTTTATTACAACACTGGTGGTATAGTTGCTAATATATCTCTTATACTCAACCTTATTTTTACTGTTGGTGTGTTGTCAGCATTACATGCTACGCTTACCATGGCTGGTATAGCTGGTCTGGTACTTACAGTGGGTATGGCGGTAGATACCAACGTTATCATCTTTGAGCGTATTAAAGAAGAATTGGCTGGTGGCAAATCGTATGCTCAGGCAGTAACAGATGGTTACAAGCGTTCTTATGCACCTGTATTAGATGGTCACGTTACCACGCTTATCACAGCTATCATTCTGTTCATATTTGGTTTGGGGCCGGTGCGTGGTTTTGCCACTACACAGATACTAGGTATCCTGTTGTCTTTGTTCTGCGGTATCCTTGTATCTCGCCTTATCACAGACATCTATGCTAAGCGTGAGCGTCACTTCAATTATTTTACTGGTCTTTCTAAAACTATATTCCGCAAGGCACACATCAACTTTGTAGGCATGCGTAAGTACACCTACATCATATCTCTTTCTATGTTCTTGTTGGGGGTTAGTACGTTGTTTCATGGTTTCGACTATGGTGTGGAGTTCAGAGGTGGTCGTAGTTACACCATCAAGTTTGATCAAAAACTCTCTACAGAAACAGTTCGTGAGAAATTACACACTTATTTGGGCAACGAATTCCCTATCGTTAAAACCATTGGTACCAACAATAGTCTTAACATTACTACCTCTTACCTCATCACCAAGCCTGGTCAGGGTGTGGAGCGCGAAGTGTTTAAGAAACTTTACGAAGGTATGATTGC
>CAMDNC010000210.1 GCA_945902755.1 Flavipsychrobacter stenotrophus | reverse complement strand
GCATAAACTTAAAGTTTGTGCCCCAGTTAATACTACTAAAAGTACCAGTAACCACTGATCCCTTCCCTACATGTACATTAAACATACCCTGTGCAGTTGTAGTAACACTATGCGTTTCGCGGTATATAATAGCTCCTGTGGCTATGCTGTCCAGTATGGTAAACCTAACGGATATAGCAGTCGATGCTAATACAGCTCCGCTACTGTTTCGTGCGGCTGCTTGGTACGGTATGCCTTGGGGGGCTTGTGCGTGTGCTGTACTGAAAATGATCAGTAAGGATAGCAATGCGAGTATTCGTTTCATACTAAAAGAGGGGTATTATTTGGAAAATGTTCGTAGAAAAATGTTTTATACTACGTAAAATTAGATAATTTGTTTGCATAAACAATGATTTGCTATAAATTATTTCCGCCGTTATTACTCATATTTCCTTACCATCAACATTAGAAAGCCCTACAACAACTAAAAGATACCCACCCTCACCACATAGCAAAACCCGATACCTACTTTGTAACTGATGCACATAGGAGAGGGCTATTACAGTCTGAATTTGTAATAAACCATATTATGCGATTAATGCTTCTGCTGGTATATGTAAATTCAGATAGAGCGCCTTTATCATTTTCAGTGTAAGTGGTCGCTTTCTGTTTAATACCTCAGACACACGATTCTCCCCTCCAAGATATTTAGCAAGGTCTTTTTGCGATAAATTCAACTGTTCCATTCTGTATTTAATAGCTTCAATAGGATCTGGAGCTTCAATAGGAAAATGTTTATTTTCATATTCATCTGCAAGAATAGAAAGCACCTCTAAAACCTCAGCCTCTTTCGATTTTGGGGGACAATCTAAAAGGGATTCAATCATTTTCAAAGTGTGCTCGTAATCTTTCTTTGTTCTAATCGGTTTTATTGCTATTTCACTATGTCTCATTTTGCTATTATTTAAAGAGTTAAAGGTTTTTTATGTCGCTGATCTTGTCATATTGCTTGTGAGTACCTATAAACTTCACGTAACCTATCTGAATATCATACCTAAAAAACACTATGAGCCTATACTTATTTCTACATATATTGAATACAATCCTACCATTCCCCACTTGGTCAGCATCAGTAAAGTAACTGGTAATCTCATGAGGGCTGCTCCAATCGCGCTCTGTAATTATTTTATACCAAGCCTTCAATTTCCCGCCGTTGTTGGTCTTATTTTCTGACCAACAACCTCGAGGAGGGCAAATCTACACAGAGTAATTATTTAGCAAATTTATTTTATTTTGCATTCCATGGCATCCTCCCGGCGATACTAAGCTGACTATTTTACCGCTACTTTACTAGAATGGAAATTCCTGCTCACAGACGACCGGTTTAAAGACATCATCGTAGGTAGTCTGCGCCATATGGCAGAACGAAAAAGAGCGATGGTTCATGCTTTTTCCAGCCGTTGTTGGTCTTATTTTCTGACCAACAACCTCGCACAGGAAGAATCCACATAGAGTACTTCCAGCCGTTGTTGGTCTTATTTTCTGACCAACAACCTCGAGGAGGGCATATCTACACAGAGTAATTATTTAGCAAATCCAGCCGTTGTTGGTCTTATTTTCTGACCAACAACCTCGCACAGGAAGAATCCACATAGAGTACTTCCCGCCGTTGTTGGTCTTATTTTCTGACCAACAACCTCGAGGAGGGCATATCTACACAGAGTAATTATTTAGCAAATTTATTTTATTTTGCACACCATGGCATCCTCCCGGCGATACGAAGCTGACTATTTTACCGCTACTGTACTAGAATGGAAATCCCTGCTCACTGACGACCGGTTTAAAGACATCATCGTAAGCAGCCTTCGCCATATGGCAGAACAAAAAAGAGCGATGGTTCATGCTTTTGTCATCATGAACAATCACATTCATGTGATCTGGCATATACTACATCCGCATACTAGAGATGAAGTACAACGAGATATGCTCAAGTTTACGGCTCAGACAATAATAAGAGAACTGCGCAATGAGCCAGCAGTGCTGCAACAATACTATGTAGGTGCAAGAGATAGAAAATATCAGGTGTGGGAGCGCAATCCGCTGGCAGTACCATTATGGACCGAAGATGTAGTGAAGCAAAAGCTTGCTTATCTTCATAATAATCCTGTAAGAGCCGGATTATGTGCTTATGCCGAAGACTATAAGTACAGCACAGCATCTATTTATAGTAGCGGAGAAGACAAGTTTGGATTTATTGAACTTTTCTATTTTTGATCACGTTTTGCCTGTCCAGCACGTGGTTGTTGGTCAGAAAATAAGACCAACAACGGCGGAATAAGGTATTCACCAGTATTTAATATGTGTTTGAGTTTTGTATGAGAGGGCTGCTATAGTCTGAGTTTATTAGAAATGCTGCCGCATACTGAGCATAATAAACGTCACAAAAATAGCCGACATTGCTGCCGGCTTTATAGTTATAAAGTTGTAGGAATACTTGTATTAAGGAAGGGCTGCGCCCCAAACCCCCTTCTTAAATAGTTGAATAGTTAAAAAGCCCGAACTGCACGCACGTAGCTTGGGCTGCTCTTACCGCCGAGGCCGTAGATGTCGCTGCCAAGGTTGAAGACGATGGCCCATGCGTAGTAAACATCGACCTCGCTACTAGTAAAATAGCCACCAGTGGTAAATCCACCTATAGAACTTCTATTAATATATAGTTTATTCAACTCATCCCTACTGGGTAGGTACCAATCGCTATAGCCATTTAGCACCAGATCGGCACACAACCTTGCTGCTGTGCCTGCTCCGCAGGCAGCTGATACTATAGCAGTATTGGCTGCTCCTGTGCCCAGTGCGGTAGATGTACCACCTACTGTAGTGCCATAGCATCCCCAAATTGGTGTACCTTGGTTGCTCGGAGCAGCTATCAATCCGTGCGTCTCACCAGCTATATAGCCGGGGTCGCCGGGCTGTAAGATGTAGGCTATCTTACCGCCGCCGTAGGTAGCACCTACCGTTAATGATGCAGCATTTACAGTTACTACTCTTGTAGCCACTGCACTACCACATGTATTAGTAACCGTATAACTAATGGTAGCCGTGCCAGCCGCTACGCCCGTCACTACTCCCGTACTACCTACCGTGGCTATGCCAGTAGCACTGCTACTCCATGTGCCACCACTGGTAGCATTGCTAAGAGTAATGGTGCTACCTGCTGTTACAGTAGCAGTACCAGTTATAGTGCCTGCGCTGGGCAGTGTGCAGTTTGCCGCACTGATACCCGGTATTTTCACATAATTACCACCACCAGTATACAATGTATCGCCAGTAGTACTTACAGTCAATTTTAATGCACCTGCGTTCAACGCATACGGCACACTCATCATCTGTTGCGTGCCCATGTCTATGTAGCTACTACCACCTGCTGGGTCTATCTCTACCTGCATAAACTTAAAGTTTGTGCCCCAGTTAATACTACTAAAAGTACCAGTAACCACTGATCCCTTCCCTACATGTACATTAAACATACCCTGTGCAGTTGTAGTAACACTATGCGTCTCACGGTATGTAATAGCTCCAGCAGCTATGCTATCTCGTATCGTAAACCTTACCGAGATATTTGTACTTGCCAGTACAGCACCACTAATATTGCGGGCGGCGGCTTGGTACGGTATGCCTTGTGGGGCTTGGGCATGTGCTGTACCGAAAATGATCAGTAAGGAAAGCAAAGCTAGTATGTGTTTCATAGTATACAGAGGGGGATTTTTTGGAAAATGTTTGTGAAAAAATGTTTTATAATTCGTAAAATTAGATAATTTGTTCGCATAAACAATGATTTGCTTTAAATTATTACCGCCTTTATTACTCTTATTTTCTTACTATCAGCATTAGAAAGCCCTACAACAACTAAAATGATACCCACATTGGCGCGAGTTTGTAGCCCCCCACCCCTGCGCCCCTGCCAACTCTTGCCTCACCCAAAAAAGCCAGTTTGTAATTGGCAAAATCACCCCTTCCGGACACCATCGCCAAAACTGGTTAAAAATCGGCTATAACCCGCGCCCAGAGCGGAAACTATTTTTTATGATATACACGTAGCTGTATATCATAGTGCGAAAAGCGTAGTATCATAGATTCCCAATTTGCTCTTGTCGAAAGGCCAATTCACCTTTGTGCCCTAAACACTAAAAATCCGAAAACCATGACCCTAACAGAACAGAAACGAACAGCCCTAGATTTGTATGTCAATCAATCCTTCACCCAGCAGCAGATAGCCGATGCCATAGGTGTCACTGTCCGCACCATCCACAATTGGGTCAAACAACACGCCTGGGATCGCCTCCGCCTCGCCACTCACCAGGCACCTGCCCTGATCGCAGACAATTTCAGCAGCCAGCTCGTAGAGCTCCAAAACAACATCGCCGCTCGAGAACCCGGCAAACGTATACCTACCCCACAAGAAATGGAAATCATGCGCAAGCTCACCGTCTGTATAGCCAACACCAAAAAAACCGTCAGCCTACCACAAGTCACACAAATGATGCGCATGTTCCGCTCATTCGTTTTCGACAACCGCTCAAAACCCTACGCCCAAGGAGTGGCCGACCTTATCGACGGATTCATCGAGGCACGTTCCCGTTTCGGTTATTCCCCCTTCGAACTCGAATTTGGCGTAGAAAAAATCCAGCACATCGACCCATTGTACAGTCCATACGTCGATACCATAGCCAAAGAAACCTCCGAACCAGTCATCCCAAGATTTTACGAACCACCAAACACCACTCCACCGCCAACCAGCAAAAGAACACACGTCATCGACACCAGTACCTGGACCGACGAAATGTTGATTTACATCAACAAAGAACTCAGCAACCAGGAAGCCATCAAAAACATGCAACCAGAGCAACAA
>CAMDNC010000209.1 GCA_945902755.1 Flavipsychrobacter stenotrophus | reverse complement strand
ATTACTTGTTTATTCACTGATTAAACTTCCGGTATGATGTAAAATCAGCGGTGAGGGCGGGATTCGAACCCGCGGTACACTTTTACAGCGCACGCCAGTTTAGCAAACTAGTGGATTCGGCCTCTCTCCCACCTCACCTGTAACGGCCTTTTTGTTACCCCCTTATTGCTAAGGGACTGCAAAGATAACGTAAAAGTGCAAATAGGCAAGCAGTTTTATAAATGATTTATTTTCACAAGTGTACACATTTCTTAGATACTAGCCATCTGTACCTTTTGCTGTATCTCCATCAGGTTCTCCTTATACTCGGGGTCGGTCTCCATCAGGTTCTCTACAGTTTGGCAAGAGTGTATCACTGTTGTGTGGTCAAACCCGCCAAAGTGGTCGCCAATAGTTTTTAGCGATTGTTTGGTGAATTTTTTGGCAAAGTACATCGTTATCTGTCGCGCCAGCACCACCTCGCGTTTGCGGGTTTTGGTCAGCAGTCTTTCGTAGGCTACATGATAATAGTCGCATACCATTTTCTGGATGTTTTCTATAGTCATTTCGCGTGCAGCTGTCTTCACAAAGTTTTTCATCACTCGTTTTGCCAGATCTAGGTCTATCTCTTTTTTATTGAGGGTAGCCTGCGCAAACAGTGCTATCAATGCACCTTCTAGCTCGCGTACATTGCTCTGTATGTTGTATGCCACATAGCGCACTACTTCGTCGGGTATTTCCAGCCCTTCCTGTCTCATCTTCACACGCAGTATAGCCTGACGTGTTTCGAAGTCCGGTGCTTGTATATCGGCATTAAGCCCCCACCGAAAGCGGCTGAGTAAGCGCTCCTGCATTCCTTCCAGGTCGCGAGGTGCGGTATCGCTGGTCAGTATTATCTGTTTTCCATTCTGGTGCAAGTGATTGAAGATGGCAAAAAACACATCCTGCGACTTTACTGCCGAAACAAACAGATGTATATCATCCATTATCAACACATCTATCAACTGGTAGAAGTGAATGAAATCATTTACTTCATTGTTTTTAGAGTGATCTATAAACTGATTAATGAATTTTTCGGCACTTACATACAGTACAGACTTATTGGGGTGCATACGGCGCACCTCGTTACCTATAGCCTGCACCAAATGGGTTTTGCCCCAGCCCACACCACCATACACCACCAGCGGGTTGAAGGAGGTAGTACCCGGCTTTTGTGCCACATGCATACCAGCAGAGCGGGCTACACGGTTACAGTCGCCCTCTACATAATTATCAAATATATAATTACTATTCAGCTGTGGGTCTATCTGCATACGCTTCAGACCCGGTATCGCATAAGGTGTTTTTATACTATGCGGATCATCCCACTTCAGGGGCATGTCTACGTAATTGCTGTCCTTGCCAGGCTTTCCCTGGGTGCTACCGGGCATATTTACAGATGCTGGTTTACGAGAGTTACTCTCCATCATGATGCGATACTCCAGCCTTCCTTCCTTACCTAACACGCGTTTTATGGTTTTACCCAGCAACTCTACATAATGCTCCTCTAGCCACTCATAAAAGAACTGACTTGGCACCTGTAATGTAAGCACACTATCCACTAAGCTCACGGCTTTAACAGGCTCAAACCATGTCTGGTATGACCTGAAACTGAGGTTGTCTTTGATAATCACAAGACATTTCTCCCAAAGCTGCTCTGCTTCTGTAAGAAGGTTATTGTTGATAGTATTGTAAAATTGATTATCCATATTGTGCTGAAACGACATTCCCTTTTTGAACCTTGTTAATTTTTTGTGCGGCAGAATAGAGAACAAAAAGCCAACGAAATATAAAAATTTCGCAAAATGTACTTTGAAATCGATCCTTACCTAAAGTTATTGTTTTTTTCGTGATTCCTCAACCCTTTTCTGCTTGTTACTGGTACTTTTAGTCCCACCGACTCATTTCTAAATCAGGAGGACGAAATTGCTAACAAAATGTTGAAAAAAAAAATCAGAATCCACTTGTTTGTTTAGCAAAACTTACAGAATGGCGATTGGGGTTATTGTTGAATTTTCCGCATTTTTTAACAACTTTTTTTCCTTCCACCGTACACATTCACATCAACCCTGCAAAACACACTATTCTTCTCACCAAATATCCCTGAAACACAATACTGTAGCGGTTTTCAATCGATATCACTATTTTTCCATTCCCCTCTTCTTATCACTAATTTACTACAAATCCTAATAATTTTTCAAAGTAAAATACACCTACTATCATTAGGGGTAAAAAATCATAAAACACATCATAAAACAGCCCAATGCAGCTATTCACACACACAGCTACCCACAAGTGTGTATTGTGGATAAAATAGCCTATGTAGACCTTTAGAAACAGGATAATATGAGGTAAAATGTACGTATTGTTGCAGTAGAATATGCGCTACCTGTGGATACATATAAAAACCTTACTAAGTACGTGCGATGGTAGTGTACCACTAGCACATTTGCTAAAAAACTACTGCAAACAACACCCAAAACTCGGCAGCCGAGACCGGAAGATGCTAACTGCGATATTGTACAGCTGGTACAGGTGCGAAAAAGGTATCTACTACACTAACAATCAGAACAATGACTATTTACTGGAAAACAAAGTAAAATACTGCCTTACTCTTTGCCAAGCTCTTGCGCCTCAATTCGACATACTATTTGCACAAATACCACCATTGCCCTTTGAGCTGCAATTTGATATCAATAACCTTGCCACCCATGAGCCCGCACTATCCGTTGGCATTACGCGTAACGAATGGCTGGAAACAATGTTGTCGCAACCAAAACTGTTTATAAGAGTCAGGAATAACAAAAAACAAATAGAAATACTTCTAAAAAAGCACAACCTAACCTACGATGCCATTACTGATAAATGCTTAGCGCTCCCAAATGGTGCAGCTGTAGACACCATACTTCCTCCCCAATGGTATGCGGTGCAAGATGCGTCTTCTCAGGCTACAGGCGCATATTTTCAGCCCAAAGATGGCGAGCACTGGTATGACTGCTGTGCTGGAGCTGGTGGTAAGTCGCTATTGCTTACAGATAGCGGCGCCAAGATTCAACTTACCGTCAGCGACAGGCGGGCCAGTATACTCAGCAATCTCAAAGAAAGATTCAAAACATACGGACTTACACCACCCACAGCCCTAATTACAGATGTCGCTGATGCCACTGCTGTAGCTGCCCGCACCGGACAAGAATTGTATGACAATATCATATGCGATGCTCCCTGCAGTGGCAGTGGCACCTGGGCTCGCACACCCGAGCAATTGTACTTTTGGCAACCAAATAAAGTTCATGAATTTGCCGCTATGCAGCTAGCTATAGCTACTAATGCCAGTAAGCTGCTACGGCCCGGCGGCAGGCTCTTGTACATCACCTGCTCTGTGTATGAGCCAGAAAATGAAGGCGTAGTTGCCGCACTGGTAGCAGCCACTGGCATGCGAATACTGACGCAGACCCTTATTAATGGCACCGCACTCAAGGCAGACAGCATGTATGTGGCTGTACTACAAAAAGAACAGTACATTTGAACAGCACAAACCAACCTCGCCCATGCAACTAACCATGCATAACGTCGTACCCGAGTATCTGCAACAAAGCCTAAAAGGGCGAGTATCTGCAATATGGGGTACTGCTGTGAGCATGCAACAAGGCCAGCTAGTTAGCGTGCAGGCACCATCAGGTGCGGGCAAAACCACTTTTGTGCAGCTACTTTATGGCCTTCGAAAAGACTACTCTGGCGTCGCACTTTGGGACAACCTCGCCGCAAATACCACCGATGCTGAAGCACTGGCTACACTGAGAACAAACAATGTGAGCATTGTGTTTCAAGACCTTCGTTTGTTTGGCGAACTAACAGCTATGGAGAACATAGAAATTAAACGCTGCCAAACCAACACCATTAGCACTGCCACTGTCCACGAATACCTGCAAAGACTGGGCATGAGCCATAAAACAGATACCAAGGCCGATACGCTATCCTATGGCGAAAGGCAACGAATAGCTATCATTAGGGCATTGACGCAACCCTTTAACTGGCTGCTGCTAGATGAGCCATTTAGCCACCTAGACAATAATAATCGTCAAAAAGCTATAGAATTGATAGCAGAAATAGTGCACGCCCGCAAAGCAGGTATGATACTTGCCGACCTCAATGCCAATTTTTACTTTGCTTACACCCAAACATTGATAATGTGAGCAACCATACACAACACAAACTGCTACGCAAGCTATTGCTGCAACCCGGTGGCAAGCTACGCCTCACCATAGCCATGGGCACACTGGTAGCTGGCACTACCCTACTGTTATTGAGTGTGCTGGTATGGTGGAACTTTAGGATGCTGCTAAGTGGCGACGCACAAAAAGGCAATGCCACCAAAAACTATGTAGTAATAGGCAAGCAGGTGACCGACTATAACATGGCCAATACCGCCAGCAATACCTTCACCCCACAAGAAGTACAAGACCTACACAGTGCACCACAGGTGCAAGATGTGGGAGAAGTAATACCTGCTCGGTTTGCAGTATATGCAGTAATAGGTGGCAGGATGGCTATGGCCACAGACCTGCCACTGGAGAGTGTCCCCGACCGCTTTCTGGATGAGGTGCCTGAAGACTGGACCTGGGAGCCTGGCAAGCGACAACTACCAGTTATACTATCATCACAGTTCCTGGATGTGTACAATTATGTGTTTGCTCCTAGCCAAGGGCTACCACAGCTATCACGCACATCAGTTAAGGCAGTAGGGCTAAAACTACAAGTGGGCGGCGAGCAAGGCACTACCTTATCGGCACATGTGGCGGGCTTTTCAGAGTATCTAGGGTCTGTACTGGCACCACCAGCATTTATAGCTTACGGCAACAAGACCTACGGACAGGGTGCCGCCAGTGAACAACCCTCACGACTAGTACTGAAAGTATCCGACCCATCTGACACAAGATTTGCTGCTTACCTAGAGCAGCATGG
Source organism: Flavipsychrobacter stenotrophus (assembly GCA_945902755.1). GTDB lineage: Bacteria > Bacteroidota > Bacteroidia > Chitinophagales > Chitinophagaceae > Nemorincola > Nemorincola stenotropha_A. Next base: position 41 of record CAMDNC010000209.1, on the reverse strand, counting down.
CTATACTGCCAATCCTCAAAACCTGCGCTGGAGCAAGATGC
>CAMDNC010000208.1 GCA_945902755.1 Flavipsychrobacter stenotrophus | reverse complement strand
TTTAAACTTATATGTATGGGTTGTCGCTGTAAGGTGGCAGCCCATTTTTTTCTGGTTTGTTTCCGGTGTTTTCATGTGTTTTTGGGGTTAACTCATTGATTATCAATACTATTCACTTTTCCGGTTTGTAGGCATTTTCTGGTGTTTTTTGTCTGGGGAAGGGAGCAATGTTTATTGTGATGCTTGGGGAAATTATTAACTGACATAATGAATGGGGGTTTATGGGGTTATGGTAGCATAGACTATGCTCTATTGATGCCGCAAAAAGTGCGCCAATTTCAGCCATTATGGGTAGTAGCAGTGATGAAGATATCCACAATTTGAGATGTGGATTTATTGTAAGTGAGTGTGGGTGGCAGTGGGAAGGGATATTCAGCTTTAGATCCCTGATGTCGTCGAGTCCCCCGCAGAAAAAGTGGGGAGACTCAACGAGGACGGGGAATTTTGGATAATAAATAAAAAGAAAACAGTAAATTAGTAAACACAAATACTGCAAGTACAAACACAACCCATCCACCTAGTTTGTTTTTATTAGGTGGTAGTCGATCAAACCTAATTATATATTTTTTCCATTTATTTGTATGGATAAAAGCAAAATAGTTTATGCTACACAATATAACCCATATTGTAAAGAAATTAATTTTACTTATTTTTAAATGTCTGTCAATAAAAAATTCATAATAATTTAGGATTGATGCAGCAAACCAAAACTCTAAAACAATTATTACCAAACCAGCTTTCGAATCACTCATACCCCTTGAGGGTGCTGCTTCTGACATTTTGTAGAACTTATAAAACATATAGTAGTATGCGTCCATTATTTTCTTCATAGCAATTATTATTTGAGGCCAAATGAAATAAGCCTGACCTTATAATCATACATATATTTTAAATGAGTCCCCCGCAGAAAAAGCGGGGAGACTCAACGAGGACGGAATATTTACGCAGCGTTTTTTTCGTATAAGTATTTCTGGAATGCTATAAAAAGTTTGCTGATGTCTCCTACACTGCCTAAAATTTCTTTGGCATCTTCGAGCGACTGGTATTTGTTGATTAGTAAAATTGGTAGTTTTTCCTGGTCTAGTTCTTCTACGCCAGTTTCTACATACTTACTCAGCACAAATTCTATAAATTCTTTCTGCTTGTTGTTCAATATGGCAAATATAGTAGCCTGCGAAGCTGCTACTCGTTGCTCACGGGTCAGTGCATTGTAGTTACCATTGAATACATACTCCAGCACATCAAACAGGTCGCTTTTCTCCATGTTCACCAGCGATTGTACTATAAGCAGATCGCTTTTTGGGAAACCCGCTTCTTCCAATTGCTCTAGCAGCACTTTACGGGTCAATGGGTTGCTCCATATAGCTCGTAGTTCATCTTCGCTTTTAAACAAGTTGGGCAGCTCACCAAAAAGGTTGTTCAGAAATTCTTCTGCCGAAATGGGCTTGCCGTCGGCACTCCAAAACGAGGTTGATACCATAGATTGTATCTCGCGCTCTTTACCATCACGCAATTTTATCTTTACCTTCTTGCGTTTATCGCATACACATGGAGATTGGCCACAGGCATAGCATGGCGGTGGTGGTTCTTTCAAACAAATGCAAGGCCTTTGCCCGCATACATTACATGCTGGCTTTGGCGGCATAGTGCTATCACATTCACATGCTACCTTGCCACACACATCGCAGGGCAACGCTTCACCATCCCAGTCAGGGTCGGCGAAATGATGGTAAGCATCTACAAAGTCATAGATTGTAAAGAACTCTTTGCCATCGAACAAACGTGTGCCACGACCCACTATCTGCTTAAACTCAATCATAGAGTTGACTGGGCGCAGCAAAACGATATTGCGGATGTTTCGGGCATCAACCCCAGTAGATAACTTTTGTGAGGTGGTAAGTATGGTTGGTATGGTCTTTTCGTTATCCTGAAACTCACGCAAAAACTGTTCACCTATTTCACCATCGTTGGCTGTGACACGCACACAGTATTTAGGGTCGTTGCTTTTTTTGTATTGGTTTACCAAGTCACGGACAGCAGCGGCATGGTCTTGAGTGGCACAGAAAATAATGGCTTTTTCTTTTTGGTTGGCATCGTCCATGTATATCTTAACACGAAATGCCTCCCTTTGCTTTATCTCTATTATCTTATTAAAATCTCCTTCTTTGTACAATTTACCTTCTTCTACCTCTCCTTCTATAATTATGTCATCACCTGTAAACATATAGTCATCCAACGTAGTCTGAACACGCTTCACCTTGAACGGGGTAAGAAAACCATCGTTGATGCCTTCTTTAAGCGAATAGATATATACTGGCTCACCAAAGTATTTGTAGGTATCTACATTATCTTGTCGTTTAGGGGTGGCGGTTAAACCCAGTTGCACAGCAGGGGCAAAGTAATCCATAATAGCCCGCCAGTTTCCTTCATCATTGGCACCGCCCCGGTGGCACTCGTCAATGATGATAAAATCAAAATAGTCGGCAGGGTAATCACCAAAATAAGGGGTAGGTTTGCCGTCCTTATCAGTGCCGCTCATAAATGTCTGGAATATGGTAAAGAAGATACTGCCATTAGTAGGCACTCCACCTTTCTTTTTTATCTCGGTGGGCTTAATGCGCACCAAGGCATCTTCGGGGAATGCTGAGAATGAATTGTATGCTTGGTCTGCCAGTATATTTCTGTCGGCAAGAAACAATATGCGGGGTCTGCGGCTACCATCACGCTTTAAGTTCCAACGGGTCTGGAATAGTTTCCAAGCTATCTGAAACGCTATGGCTGTTTTACCTGTACCTGTAGCCAGTGTGAGCAATATGCGTTGTTTGCCATTGGCAATGGCTTCGATGGTATTTCGCACCGCAATTTCCTGGTAATAGCGCAATTGCCACGAGCCGCTTTTATCTTCGAAGGGTACATCTGCAAACTTTAAGCGCCATTCATTGACAGGGGTATATAATGCAACAGCAGTAGTATTGGCGCCGGGGTAAGTCTTATCCCACAATTCATCGGGCGAAAGATAGACAGCCACCAGCCCTTCGGCACCTGTTTTCATGCAGATGCTGTATATCTCGCTACCATTTGTGGCGTAGGTGGTTTCTAGTTGTAGTTTTTCGGCATACTGCTTGGCTTGTGCTACGCCTTCGCCCACACCCAGTTCATTGCTTTTGGCTTCTATAACTGCCAGCTTGATGCCCTTATATACAAGCACGTAGTCGGCAGTTAGCTTCTTGGCTCTGCCGCCACCTGTTTGTATTTTACCTGCGGTAATGTGGTATTCACGAAGGACTTTAGAGCCTTCCACCACTCCCCAGCCACAAGCCTTTAGCTTGGGGTCTATGAGTTCGGCTCTTGTTTCTGCTTCGTTCACCTTTTATAAATTTGATAATGTTTGAATAAGCAAAGTAAGTAATTATTTGTAGTATAACAAGTTACAGTTTTGCAAGCATGACAGTAGTAACTATGATTAGAATGAGCACTAGGTTTTGTTATTGTTGTTAATGAGTGATTGTAGTGTTGAAAATGGGTGGGGAGGCTATGTAGTATTTGCAAAAATTAATCCCATACGTATCGTTCATCGAATTCAACATTATATTTTTTCAGAAACGATCTATATTCTTCTTGGAATGTTTTTTGGGTGTGGTGTTCGTGTTGGTTTTCGATGTAGGCGGCAACAGTATCAACTTCGGTAGGATTAATAGAAAACGCTCCATATCCATCTTGCCAATAAAAATTATGTAGTTTTTCGTGTTTTGTTTTCATCCATTTAGACGAATGTGTTTTTACCTCTTCAACGAGTTTCATCAATGCAATCTTTCTGGATAACAGGCAAAGGATGTGAACATGATCGGTATAGCCGCCAATTTTTATGGGTTGGCATTCAAGGGTTTTGCATACGCCACCCAAGTAGCTATATAATTCGTGTTGATAGGGTGGGTGTATAAGAGGCTCTCGGTGTTTAGTGCTAAAAACCAGATGGATATAGTTTTTTACCAATGATTGTGGCATGTTTCGGGTGTTGGTTTGTTGATTATGGACAATAAGGTTACGGAGTGCATATTGGTGAATGTAGTGGAATGACATACGATAATGTAGGGTGTAACCATGTGTATTAAAATCCAAATGTAATATTTTAAAAGAAACAAAAAAGAGGTCAGGGGCAACGCCCCGTAATATTATAGATAAAATGTGGTGTTGGGGTGTTGGGGATGCGGAAATGGTATTAGATAATGATGGACAGGGGCAACGCCCCGTAATATGATAGCGCAGGGTGTAGCCCTGCGATGGTGGCAAAAAAATGTAAAGGGGCAACGCCCCGTAATATGATACGCAAAAATGTGGTATTGGTGTGTTGGTGTTTGTGTTACGTAAATGATATTACGCCCCGTTGGGGCTTGGTGGTGTTGATGTGGTCGTATACGATGGGCGGTGCACACCGCTATTATATTGCGCCCCTTTGGGGCTGGGTGGAGTACGGTGGGTGATGCCGCGTTGGGGATGCGGAAATGGTATTACAAAATGATGGACAGGGGCAACGCCCCGCAATATGATAGCGCAGGGTGTAGCCCTGCGGAGGTGGCAAAAAATGTAAAGGGGCAACGCCCCGTAATATGATACGCAAAAATATGGATTCGATGTGGTGGTGTTTGTGTTACGTAAATGATATTTCGCCCCGTTGGGGCTTTGTGATTTCGGGGTTGTGTACGGTGGGCGGTGCCCACCGCTACTATATTTCGCCCCGTTGGGGCTGGGTGGTGTTGCGTTTTTGTACGGTGGGCGATGCCCACCGCTATGATATTATTCCCCGTTGGGGCTGCTCAGTTCGCCACTAAACGCTTTTTGTAGTATCACTTTCTTCAGCTCTTCTAAATCTTCTATCTTCTGACGGTAGATGGCTTCTAATCGCTTTGTTTCGGTTGAGAGTGTATTAAATTTTTCAATTAAATCGTTTTGTTCTTTTTCTGATTTAGGATAAGGAAAGACCACTTGCTTAACCGCTGCACCATTAAAATGTGGCTGAGCTGC
>CAMDNC010000207.1 GCA_945902755.1 Flavipsychrobacter stenotrophus | reverse complement strand
AAATGGTGAAGTGCAGCGGCTGAATACTTATATACGTATGACTGCTGGACGGTTTTACATGAACACAGACCCTTACTTGTTGTTTGGTGGTATACTAGAGCGTGAACCATCAAATAGGGAAGCGCTCAATTATGAAATCAATATGGCGTTTAGCAGGGGTATGCATATTGAAGCACTACAATGGATAGATTTTGGATTGAAAAGCTCTCCGAACGACTATGAGTTGCTTAAGAAAAAACTAGGCGTACTCGAAAACCTGAAAAGATATGGAGCAGCTTCAGTTATAGCAGAAAGGATGTTTAAAGACAATCCCAATGAGGTAAACAAATCTAACTATCTGGAGTTGCGGACACTAGCTGCAAAGCAGTACATGAATGAAATGGAATACGATAGTGCCATAGTGGCACTAAAGTCAGTACTGTTTTATGATAGGTCAAACGTTGCAGCCAACAACTACCTGATAAGTGTATATTCATTGCAAAAGCGATATGATGATGCGTTGCGTACGATAGACGAAGCATTGGTGTTTTACCCCAACGATGAGCACCTGTTATTTAAAAAAGCTGCCGTGCTGGAAGGGTATCAGAAATACTCAGAAGCAGCATCCATATCTAAAACCCTGCTGGAGGCACATCCCGAAAACAGACAATATCTGGCAAGTCTTATAGAGCAGTCGTTGGCAGCAGGTAGGCAGGCAATGCAATATGATGACTATTACAATACGCTGAGGGTGCTGAAAGATGTACTAGACAAACAACCCGATAATGTAGACGCCCTCAACTATATCATCAATATAGAAAGTGCCATAAGAGACTATGATTCTGCGTTGTATTATGTGGATCAGGGTCTTCGGTATTATCCAGATTCAAAAGATTTTTTGTTTCGTAAATCTTTAGTGTATGCTGAGTCTCGTCAGTTTCAGACTGCATACGATATATCTGGACCATTGTTCAGAAGTTACCCTTACAATAATCGCTACCGCAGTGCCTACATGGAGCAAAGATTGGGCTCGGGTAGAGAGTACCAGTTGAACAAGAAAAATGATAGTGCGCTGGCAGAATATTACGAAGCACTTTCCGTATCGCCCAAGGATACTATTCCACTGTATACCACTATCAATTTGCTGTACGAGATGAAACAGTACGATACGGGTATGGTGTTGCTGAACAGGGGTAGGTTATTGTATCCCCAAAACGCTTTCTTCCTTTACAGGAAAGCAGAGTTTTATGAAGCTCAGAAAAAATATGAAGAAGCATGGCGCAATGCAGATACGCTGGCTAAAATGACACTGAACCCGAAGCACATAGACTATGCCAATTTGTTGTTTGCCCGTAGATTGAAAAATGAAATTGGACTTTTCTACCTGCATTCTCGTATTATAGATGCCAGCAACCTACCCAAAATAAATAGTATTGCCACGGTACAGTACAGCCGCATCATCAAAAAAGGGGTGCTCAACTTCAGGGTCAATTATGCAGGACGATTAACAGGTACAGGTTATCAGTTTGATGCAGAGACCTATTACAATCATAGCCCCAAGTGGTATTCGTATGCAGTAGCATCTTATTCGCCCAAATCGTTGAATGATAATGTGTTTCCTCAACTAAGATTAGGCTATTCTATCAATAAAAGTTTCAAAAAAGGTTATTCAGGTGAGTTGGGTATTAGATACCTTGATTTTGGTTTCGTAGAGGGCAATCTAATCTCACCGGTAGCTGGTATTGCCAGAGAAATTAAAGATTTCTATCTCAATCTGAAATTGTTTCGACAGCAACTGAACACCAGGGATACACTTGCAGATACTACAGTAAAGCGTACCTATTACTCCGGAATCTTTTCTGCTCGTTATTACCTGCGCGACAATCATACTGAATACTTTATGGCTATGGCAGGTTATGGTAATGCCCCCGATGATTTCAGTACGAACTACTTTTTACTTCAGTCTGCTTTTTTCAAAACTACTAGTTGTGGTGTGGGCTACAAAAGAGAGTTTCACTATCTCACCACGTTTGCTATCAACGGTACGTGGTACAATGTGAAATCGGGAGATGCTATATACCGAAATCAATACGACATTTACGTAACCTTGCAACGAAGGTTCTAATAACTTATTATTTATGAAATATTTATACGGATTTATTCTGTTGCTTGTGGGTATTAGTGCCTGTAGTGGCACTGCTCAGGAACTGGTGATAGTAGATGATGGTGTATCTGCCTACTCTATAATAGTGCCTAGGGAGGCTACACCGCTGGAGATGAAATCGGCAAAGGTGCTGCAAGATTATGTAAAGCGGGTATCGGGCAAACAGATGCCTATAATAAAGGAGGGCGACAATGCTACCGCCAATGCTATATACATAGGGCATACCAAAAAGGAAGGTCAGGTGGTGCTGGGTAAACTGCCCAACGAGGCTTACCGCATACAGGTAAAGGGTAAAGATGTACTGATATGTGGTGGCAGTGGCAAGGGGCTGATATATGGTGTATACACGTTTGTAGAAAAATACCTGGGCTGCCGCAAGATAGCCGATGTACCAGCCATAACCCCCGAAATGAAAACTGTGAAAGTACCTGCCGACCTAAAAGAAGATGGCAGACCGCAGTTTGTATACAGAGAGTCTTTTTACCCTGCTTCTCGCGACCCTGAGTACCTGGAGTGGAACAAACTACAGCAGTTTGAAGACCTATGGGGCTTGTGGGGACACTCTTACAACAAACTGGTGCCAGCTAGTAAGTTTTTCAAAACGCACCCTGAGTACTATGCATTAGTGAAGGGTGTGCGCCAACCCACCCAGCTATGCCTGAGCAACGAAGACGTGTTTACGATAGCAGCCAGCGAGCTGAAGATAAGAATGACAGCCAACCCCGATGCCATATACTGGTCGGTAAGCCCTAACGATGACATAGGCAACTGTACCTGCGACAAATGCAAGGCTACTGACGACGAACAAGGCTCGCCTTCAGGCTCGCTGATAAAGTTTGTAAACCGAATAGCCAAGGAGTTTCCAGATAAGTACATCACCACACTAGCATATGGCTACACACACCGTGCGCCACGCAATCTGGCACCTGCTAGCAATGTGTATGTATTCCTTAGCAACATAGATGCCTACAGAGATAAATCATTGGTAGATGAACCATCGGCAGCGCCATTTCGTAAAGATGTGAAGGAGTGGGGCGCACTTACCAAAAACTTGTTTGTGTGGGACTACATCACGCAGTTTACCAATTATTTGGCGCCATTCCCCAATCTGCTGACGTTGCAACCCAACATGCAGTACCTGAAAGAAAATGGAATAAAAGGGGTGTTTGCGCAGGGTAGTGGCGATACGCATGGCGAGTGGGCTGAGCTACGTAGCTATCTTACAGCCCGGCTGCTCAATGATGATAAGGCTGATGTGAAAAAACTAGTAGAGCAATTTTTGCAAGATTATTATGGTAAGTCAGCTAAGTTTATGCTGCAGTACATAGGTCAGGTACATGACAACATGGCTACCAGCAAGCGCAAACTAGACATATACGGCAATCCAGTAAATGAATGGAACACCTACCTGAATCCTGAAAATCTGGATGGGTACAGTCAGATGTTTGATATAGCAGAGGGTGCAGTAGAAACATCGCCGGTGTATGCTGAGCGTGTGGCACGTGCCAGACTGCCACTAGAATATACAGTGCTGCAACAAAGTCGTTTTTATGGTATAGAGAAGTTTGGGGTTTTTGAGAAAAACAGTAAAGGGGAGTGGGAAGTAAAACCCAACCTGAAGGAAAAAGTAGCCCGCTTTGTGGCCAACTGCAAAAAGGCTAAGGTAACAGAACTATCGGAAGGCGGGCTTACCCCCGACCAGTATCAGGCGGAGTGGGATGCGATTTTTGCAGCGGGTGTGGTGCCTACTTCGGCGGTGGGAGCTAAAGTAACTTTTCAATTCCCGTATGCTGCCGACTATCCTGCCAAAGGACCTCGTACGCTGGTAGATGGTGTGCCCGGTTATAGCGATTTCAGCTACAACTGGTTGGGCTTTTATGGCACAGACATGGTAGCCACTATAGACATGGGCACAGCTAAAAACATGAATGGCATCAAACTCGTTTTCTTAGATGATCCTCGCCACTGGATATTCCTGCCACCCAAGTTAACGGTAGAAGTCTCTGAAGACAGTATCAATTACAAACCTTTTGCCGTTATTGAAACACCTATAGGCGAGGACCGGTACGAAAAAGTAATAAAAACCTATGCAGCCGAGGCTAAAGCCAAGGCAAGATATATAAAGGTAACAGCTACTAACCTCACCGCATTACCCGTATGGCGTGCCCGCGACAACAAAAAACCTATGATAGCTTGTAGTGAGGTGTATGTGCAGTAGAGGGTGAATGCTGGTAGTACTTCGGTTAGATGAAAAAGCGGGGAATATCTGATTTCAGTGAACTGATAGAAAATGAAGGGTTCGGGAGAACGATTTTTATTGTTTGTTCCAATTGACCCTTCGGGACAACTTAAGAAACGAGGGCTAAAAAATATCTATCCCTAACCGTATGCCTAAAGAAATATTAGAGTCATGGAAAGTATCCTTACTTGCATCATATTGATAATAGTTTACAACGGCATTGTAGGTAAGTATTGGGTCGTTTGGTCTAAGAATTACTCCGTGAGTAGCTTCTATTCCTATAGTAAAACTTGTAAAAAATGAATTGTTTATCGGTTTTCTAATACCTAAATACATATCGTAGTACAATAGACTGTTTGGGAATCGTTTAGATCCTATAAAACCAGAGTTTTTATTTTGTGGGTCTCTACCAATTTTTTTGTCTACAGTAAAGTCACTTGAAGAAACAGTTGTCACTCCATTGTCAAGTAAGTAACGTACATCAATTTCTTCCAACTCACTTACTCCATCGTAGAACATTTTAAATCCTAAGCCAAATCTTCCAATTAAATTAGTTTTATTGTTAATTTTATATTGGTATCCAGTATTAACTTCGCTTGCCCAATAAAAAACATTCTCTCGAGTACGGTGATGTATATATTTTCCATTTAG
>CAMDNC010000206.1 GCA_945902755.1 Flavipsychrobacter stenotrophus | reverse complement strand
TAAAAAATGTTTTTATAGCCATTTTCTTACTATGCACACTCGATGCATTGAGCCAGGTTGATGATAAGTTGTATGACAAGTACTCGGAGGTAAAATATACCGGATTCCAAATTGCTGACCTTGCTGACTCCATCGATTTTATTCCGAGGAAACTTCACGATGGTCAACCAATATCCCGAGAAACCTTTAAGGTTGTTTGCTTAAGCCTCAGCGACCGCGCTTGGAACCAAATTAATATTGATGCCCCTTACAAATGTTCCACAAAACACGAAGAATATTTTAGGCTTTGGAATATTCTATACAAATCAAGACCTGTAACGTGGGACGTATGGGACGAATATTGCTGTCCTTTGATGATTTTGATGCTTTTAGACGGAACGGTTAAAAGCAGATGAATGTCAATGGCACAGGTGTTCTATTTCGTAACCTGTAACAAGAATAAAACAATGAAAAAATACATCTCATTTGCAATAATAGTACTTCTTGTGTGTACCTTATGTAGCAGAATATATCATTTAATTCTTTTTTAATGCCTAAATCTACGACAATGAAGAAAGTATTATTACTGGCACTATGCATGCCGTTTACCTGCTTTGCAACCATAACAAAGGTTACATGTTCCTTCGTTACTATTAAAGAAAACAACGAAGTTCAAGGAAGCTACAAAACTAAAAGTGTATTCAAGATTGATGATGAACAAATGACTGTTACCTTCAATGATGAAGGAGACGTATACAGATTTGCTATTAGAAAGATAGAGAAGAATGATAAAGGACTAACCATATACTATTGCACATCATTTGCAAATGAGAAAGTTGGTATAGGGATTGATATAGCTGCGGATAAAGTGTACTTAGGATTAAAGGACAACTACTTGAACATCTTCGATATAAAAAGTGTTACGAAAGAGTAAAAAACATTCTTTTCTTAAGGTTATACTTTAGGAAACCTAATAGAATTCCTGAAGATGATAGAGAACCATAAGAAATGAATGTGAGCGCGGCAGGCAGATAATGGGGCATCATACTATGTAATGTTTTAATGTAAAGTTGTATGTTGAAGCCATAACTTATTTTCCCAAAGGGTACTTTTTGAAACAGTCAAGAAATTATGACACCATTGAAAGTAAATATGCTTTCATTATCGTTTTTGACCTCATTTCAAAAGGTAATATGCACTTCTATGTATCTGATGTGTTCAGGATAAAATCACTTACAAAAGAGAACTTGGATAATATTACCGATTACGCCTTTTTGAAATACCAAACACACCTTCATAATATTAGCTTTGGTTCAGTTTCAGGAACAATTACAACTGTTGTACAACAATTTGATACCTATCAAGGCGCTGTAAGTAAAGGCAAAATATCATTGATAAGGATTGTGAAACTTATATTTATTGCGGTGAAGAATTCTAGTGAGATGTAAGGAGGGTAAGATATTCAACAATATTAAAATAATTTAAATTAATAGGTAGATTTTTGTAGGAGTTACTTTTGCGTGGGTAAAATGCACTGGACGGAAAAAGTAATGGACTGTAAGCGTTGCAATACTTAAACTATGCAGTTCACATCCTATATCCCTGGGACTCACATGAAAATATTCAGAGAGTACGCTGTAAAACTTGCGAATACAGACACCTCACAATTTGAACCCATCCAGCACCTAAATGAGTATGGCGAATATGAGCCACAGAAACCAATACCACCAGAAACAAGGCTACTCTTTTCGTACATACATAAGGTACAGGAGCAACTTTGTGAGCATGGCAGCATATATTCCATTGAGGCGTTGCACGATGATGAGCAGCTCCGCACTTACTTTGTGTTACGGGTAGCCGATGAAAGAAACCTTACAGGCACAGCGTTGTCCGACTGGCTACAAAGAACCTGTGGTCTCGTTTGAACTTATGGAAGTGCAATACAACACCGTGTAAATTTTTAATGTTGCAAAGTGAAGGGGAGCGTAATACCCCCCTCTTTGCACTTTGCACATTTTGCATCCCTGCAAACTACTTTTTCTTATACCATCCTACCCTACCAGTGATTTTCTCCAGTTTGTCTATTGCTACAAATTCCGACAGGTAGGTGTCCACCGAACGCCTGATATTCATTCGCGCACCAATACTGACAGCTTCTTTTCGCTGGAACTCAATTGGCAGAGCGTCATACAGCCTCGCTGCATTTGGCTTAGTCGATGCTGTTTTGGGTAATGTGTCCATCATAAACAATGCATGCTGCATATATATGCCGGATATTGTCAGTGCACTCGTAAAATCAATATCCGAGCAGATGATGTTTTCGCTAATTGTACCGGCTGATGCAGCTCTGACCACCGATAGTAGCATTGCTATTCTGAAAGTAATTAACCCTAAACGTAATACGGACCCGCCGGCATCATCATCGTCATCAAATTGATTGATTGCTTCTAATCGCTGTGAAAACTCACTATTAAGTGTGCTCCACTGCGACTGTGTCAGTTCAAAGTTTATTGCGTTTGAATTTATTGTGTTAGCCATACTGAAAACACGCTCCGACAAAGCTTCAAAGTGAGTAGTAAGATTTGTTTTGCCTGCTGGTGATACATCTCTCCAAACGCGCTTGCCCGCAAAAGTGTAAAACATAAACCTACTAAATAGACCGTTGTCAATAGACTTAATAAGCTTTTGGAACTGCCCAGGAGTGCCCGACAAGAGTATTGACAACCGTGGATTATCAATTTCACCAAGCTCATTATTCAACTTCCGGGCGTACGATACAGATTCATGCTGAAAGCCTCCGCGTATCAGGTGCGAAAAATTGCCCCAATCCTGATTTAGTGTGTCCGAAAGAGCATCTGCCTCTGTTTCACACATTATCCCCGACCCACCATTATCTACAAGCAACTTAATGAAAGCTGCTGCACTGCTATTGGCTGGTATAAAGAGCGTAGTGCGAACCGGGGTGTTTGATGTATTTGCCTGGCTAATACTAGCTTCTTTAATTGCCTTGTGCAATCGCTGCCCTAACGCTTTTGCAAATATTAATACACCTTTGCCGTTCCCTGCGCCAGCTACTATAAAAGCGAATAGATTTGCATACACCTTTCTTCCGTCATACAAGCCGGAAACAGCATCAAAACAGCCGCTCAGTATAGCTAAAGCACCTGTTAAAAACATGTCCCGCTCTCTACCTTGAAACACATCACAGCCTGTTTTAAGTAGTTCCGGTAAGTTTTCATATACCTCATTGGGTATTAGAGGAGTGGATTCTATTGTTGTAGTTTCGGGTTCTATTGCATCAGGTGCAAAGTCTGCAAAGTCTGCAATGTTGTGGCTTTTTTCCTCGACTGCACATATGGCTGATTGTACTTTATCGGTTTGTAGAAGTACAATGTTCTGTCTGTTTATTGGGCTTATGCCATGAAACTTTAAATATGGTTTACTCATTTGTTTTTGTAATCTTATGAACGCCTGTTAAATCTATCCTTCTACTTTTCTGTCCGTTCAATATGTTCCTTCCAGTCGAATAGCTAATCTCACGGGCTTTGCACCATTCACTGACAGTGGCAAAAGTCTTTCCTAGGGTGTTGTCAATCACCCCTGCTGCAAACGCATGACTACCGCCTTTGTTTTTGCTCAGATTGTTATCATATGCATGTTTTAAATTTTGCGGATGTGTTACCCACTCCAAATTATTTAGAGTATTGCACGTCTTATCTCCATTTTTATGATTTACCTCTGGCATTCTCTCTGGATTCAGCAGGAAAGCAGTTGCTACCAGCCTGTGTATGTAACACGTTCTTGTAAAGCCGTTCTTTGACAAGGATACGAATAGGTATCCGTCCGAGGTGTGCTTCTGTTTTAGTAGTTTTCCTTTAATTTTTCTTGTTTTTCCATTTGGTAGTTTTACTACCCGGGTTACACTACGGACATGACCATCCGTACAAACTTCATAGCAGCACTCGTACTCTGGTACAGGCAGCCATTGTTTATTAATCACGTTATGATATTGTGATACGCTTATTTAGAATTTTCGGCGTTGTTTTCAATGTCCTTCTTTGCAGGTGAAAACCTGTAGGTTCCTTTGTTTGGTTTTTGGATAATACTTCAAGCATAGCCATATCGGCGCACGGGTCGCTGTATCCTATAGCGCAGGCGAAAATAATTTTGATAGTACAATAATAAGTTTCGGGAGTTCTTCTGGAGAGTGGTTCTTATTTTCTCAGGTCCTTCAATGCCTATTTCAATTGTGTAAACTGAGGCCAATATCTATAAATCTGTGCAATATTACAAACTTTATTCGATACTTCCAAATATCTTATGAATATTTATTTTCGTTCTGTGTTTGGTATAGATTTTCAGTAACATGCATGCGTGAGTGTACATGCCCTAAACCCCCATTTTTGACCCATTTGCGCTTTGCCCCAAAAGGCCTATTTATAGCATACTGTTTATAGCGTTATGCTTACTTCAAAAGTCCCAGGGAACTGTAAAGCAGTATGTTTTTGACATCTTTCTGCCGATACTGCCGCATACGAGCCAGTTTAGTAGCCTATTATTGTCATTATATAGCATTACTCGCGTGGCAATGCCTTATAATACTACCATCTTTGCACTATATTTACCATTCATTTATAACCCAAACCAGTGATAGCACCCACTGGCAAACACTAATACATCAACCATTCATGAATACCGCCGCTCACAATAAGTTAGTTTCTTTTATATGGTCTATCGCCGACGACTGCCTGCGGGATGTGTATGTGAGGGGGAAGGACCGGGATGTGATACTGCCGATGGTGGTACTGCGCAGGCTCGATGCCCTGCTGGAAGCCACCAAAGATGCAGTGCTGGCAGAGGTTGCCTTTCAGCGGGATGAAGCTGGCTTTACAGAGTGGGAAGATGGTGGTCTGCGCGATGCATCGGGTTATGTGTTCTACAACACCAGCCAGTGGACACTACAACGCATACACGATGCTGCCAGCAACAGCCAGCAGATACTACAAGCCAACTTTGAGGACTACCTCAATGGGTTCAGTGGCAACGTAAAGGAG
>CAMDNC010000205.1 GCA_945902755.1 Flavipsychrobacter stenotrophus | reverse complement strand
AATACGGGCATTTTTGGTATGTGTTTTCTGGATTTTCCGGTTTGTTGCCGGTAGTTTAATGGGTTTTGCCACTTAAGTCGTTGATTATCAATGCTATTCACTTTTGCAGGTTGTGATGGGTGGAAAGG
Source organism: Flavipsychrobacter stenotrophus (assembly GCA_945902755.1). Taxonomy (GTDB): domain Bacteria; phylum Bacteroidota; class Bacteroidia; order Chitinophagales; family Chitinophagaceae; genus Nemorincola; species Nemorincola stenotropha_A. The sequence continues at coordinate 4,924 of CAMDNC010000205.1, read as the reverse complement.
GTGATGTGGTGGGTTTTACTGATGTGTATTTTATGTTGTGGGTGGTGGGTGGTAGTTATCATTATACTTTAGGTTTTTGGGGTTAAAAGGATGATGGTTAGTACGGGCATTTTTGGTATGTGTTTTCTGGATTTTCCGGTTTGTTTCCGGTCATTTCATGGGTTTTGGTACTTAAGTCGTTGATTATCAATGCTATTCACTTTTGCCGGTTGTGGTGGGTGGAAAGTGTGATGTGGTGGTGTTTATTGATGTGTATTTTCTGTAGTGGGTAGTGGATGGTAGGTATCATTATATTTTAGGTTTGTTGGGTTCATGGAATTATAGTTAGTACGGGTATTTTTGGTATGTGTTTTCTGGATTTGCCGGTTTGTTGCCGATTGTTTCATGTGTTCTAAGGCTTAAGTCGTTGATTATCAATGCTATTCACTTTTGCTGGTTGTGATGGGTGGAAAGGGTAATGTGGTGAGTTTTATTGATGTGTATTTTGTGTAATACAGAGGTATTCATGGGCTTGGTGGGTGTTTTACTTGGATTGTTGTTTTTGGGGTTAATGCTGGTGGTGGTGTAGCGAGTGGCTGGTATGAATTCTACTCAGCAAAAAACAGAACAACATCTACCCCACTCTTTGCCGCAAATAACGAGCCAAAGTGGGGTGTGGCAGAGGGTATTTTATCCACAAATTTTGTGTTGTCGTAAGCGGGATGCTTGCGGTGGTACGTAGAGAAAGAGATGGCTGAACCAAGGTGAGATTGACTAAGAAAAATATATCTAGCTGCAAAAAAGTGAAGGCGTTCGGGAGAACGAGTTTTATTATGAGTTCCAGTTGACCCTGCGGAACAACTGGAACAACGGGTTGTAATATTGATATACTTGTTATCTTTATAATTTCTTATCGGCAATAAATCTAGTGACGAATGTTACTACAAGCTGCTATAGTATCGACAATGATACTTGCTTTACTTTTCGTGGCATTTTATTTGTTCGGCCTCATCTGGTTGATGAGAGTTTTTATGAAATTTGTGAATAAAAACCTAAAAAAACACAACAATCATATTAAGTTCTACAACTACGTACTGTCATTTATATTTTGCTTTATCATAGCGACAGTAGTTCTGATAACGGTGTTTTGTCTGTTATTGTTACTTGCGGATATTTTGTTTCCTGGCTTAAGTATGAATTAATTCGGCCGAAAATGTCCCAAAAGATAATTGTGAATTATGATTTAGGAAAAAAAATGAACAACATCTACCCCACCATATGCCACAAATAGCGAGCCAAAGTGAGGTGTTGCAGAGGGTATTTTATCCACAAATTTTATTGTCGTAAGCGGGATGCTTGGGGTGGTACTTAGAGAAAGAGATGGCTGGACCAAGGGGAGGTAGACTAAGAACAAAATTTATCTAGCTGCAAAAAAGTGAAAGCGTTCGGGAGAACGAATTTTATTGGCAGTTCCAGTTGACCCTGCGGAACAACTGGAACAACGGAGGTATGTATTTCACGCATACCATACAAAAGTTTCCCCCTCAATGAATCGGTCTATAATATTAGTCTTGAAATTTTGCCTTTGTGCCTCTGTTTCAGAAAAGTAGATCTCCCAATGACGCATTAATGTATTCTGGTCAGCAACAAGGGGGATGTCCCAAATACCGTCTTCATGGAATTGACTGTTTTCTCCTTTTCGTTGATAACCTATTGATTTTGTAAGAATACATTCTTCGATAGTTGAAATTTGCTGTACATCTTCAAATCTTATACTAAGCTTGGTATCATCGGTAATGTGTTGATAGTTGAAACAAGTACCAGAGCCATCAGTATTCCCAACACTAGTTTGAACAAAATCATCGAAATTAAGACCTCTTTGACTAAATGTCCCAGGAATATCCAGACGTTCTACTTTGGTGAGAAATATATAATCCTTAAAAATCCTCAACTCTTCGTGGTCTAGAATACTGACAATAGCAAAATCTAACTCCAGTTCGTCATTGGCTCTATCAATCAACTCATCAGTTGGTATAAATAACTTTGACAGAGAAATATCAAGACCCATTGCAAGTAGGATGTGTTGTTAGTTTATTTAAATTTACCTTCTTTTCAGGATAGGGAATATTTATTGCAGTAAATGGTGCGATACGCACGAATGCTACCACGGCCGAGAGACCTAGACGATTGTCTACGCCAAGCTGAGGTGCAAAATGGGCTAGCGTTCACCGTTTAGAATAAGTGGAAAGTCACCACAGGAAACCTGAACTGTTCCTGAAAACGTGAATTTGTTATTTGCAAATGACCCAGTTCCTGTAACAGGTGCACCATACCAATATATATTATCGTCTTCAGTTATAGAAAAATTATAACCATCGGTTAGCTTGACACAAAAGCCCGACGGGCTAAAAACAGGATTTATCCAATAAAAACTTAGGACATTATATGAGGAATCTGACAAGAGGGTAATACATGGACCTTTATTAACTACTAATATGTTATATGTTCCACTATCATTAGTGGAGCACCATGGATCATATTTAGAAATAACAACTCCATATCTCCCAGTCATACTATCGCTAAGAAAAGTACAAACACCATTTTTCTGATAATTTATAGCATCTGGATTATTGCAAATGACTGCCGGTGTGTTGTCGTCTTTTGAACAACCTAAAAATACAAACAATAATATTAAACTGATTATACTAATTACATGTTTCATTTTTCTGCTTGTTATATAGATTTCTATTTTTCCGCAAATGTATATCATTACACCGTTTGATATTTACTGACACACGAATATAACTCAAAAGAAATGAGAGTATACAAGGTAAGTAAGATTGTTCTCATTAAAATTATAACTCACTTAGCACGAATATGTAAAAAGCCTTGGTGCGAATAGACTTATACTCCTAATGTAAGCAAATATGTACCCTTCAACTAATGGCATTTCCAGAAAACTAGAGAGCATAAGAAACCGAACATCAAAATGGGGGGATATGGTAGGAATAGAGATGGATTCACACGTTTAGTATGCCGGTCAAGAGACCGGCACCACTACGATGTAGACGATTGCCTACGCCAAAGTGAGATATTGAACCAACTGGAAGTTGAATTTTAATACGCATAAGAATTTGTGAAAAGCAAACTATATCTTTATACTGATAAATTCTACTGTATGATAAAGTTAGCACGAATCGGTCTCTTTTTTGGTTTTCTGCACTTCTGGTTTGTGCCGAGCAGTAGTTCCCAAGTTAGTACATATCAGGTAAAACCAGGTAAAGCGCACGATGATATAGATATTGCCAGGCATTATAAAGCCTTGTCGTCACTAATCAAAGGAAGTGAACTGGAAAAAAAGCAAACCACTACTGCAATACTAAAGAACCCAAATTATTACAATCCTACAGTAATATACGCGTTGTCAAGTGTATTGTTCGAACAGGGATTAAAAGACGAGGCGATGTATTGGTTCTACATCGCCCAGTTGCGGGCTAGGTATGATGCGAATCTTTGTCTTGATGCTTCCGCTCGGCAAGCTGTGACCATTCTTAATCAGGAGTTTGGTCCAGAAATAAACAAATATGCCTTCAAAGACATTGATAAGCTAAAAATCACTGTTAAAAAGGTCGTAGATTTTGTAAGAGGCAACAAGGAAGATTACGATCATAGGTGGATAAGCCTGCATGGAATGGGGGCTGTTAAATCTGGACTTGAGGGTGATTCTGACGAAAAGAAGGCGCTGATACAGCCAGTGAATAAATGGCCGGAAATAAAGCGTAAAACGGTAGATGATTACTATGCCGGATTTTTAGATGCCGTAAAAATGATGAAATAATCTCACTCAACCACGTGTAAAACGAAAAAGTTTGAGAGGTGCTTTTGTCACGCACGTTTGTTGTCGTTGGTGATGTCGTTCAGCTAGACCTTACTGGGACATGTTTTGCCAATCGTTGATTTTAAATTAAACACGCATTCAACAAGTTCTCGATGTCCCATCGGGAATTTCCAGAATTAGCTACGCCAAACCAAGTGTTTTTCGCAAGTGAAAAACACTTGCGCTCAATAGGCTATAATTGTGGATTATTCAATAATTCGCATCTTTAATGAAGCTATGCACAAAAAAATCTATTATACGCCAGGGTTAATTAGCTTAATTGGAATTCCGCTATTGCTGGTTTATTATGGAAATAAGCAGTTGAGTGAGTTAAAAAAGACTGTTTTTGAAGTCAACTGGTACAATAAAAGTTATTGGGATACAACAAACAAAATACAGTCTTATATCAGTTATAATGTACCAAACCGAAGGATATTAGAACTGGAGATCACTGGCAAGATTGACGAAGATGAAATAAAACTAAAGTTTGGTGAACTGTACATAAAAGAGATAATCGCTAAAATAGATACTGTTCATGCTGTCAACTTTCATCTGGGTAATGAATGTAAGTATTCAACGCTGGTAAGAATTTTAGACATGTGCAATATTCACGAAGTTGATTTTTTTGCTCCCTCAAATAATGGGGTATTAATGTATTACGAATATCCACCGAGGGAAAATCCTAAAAAAAATATAGAAGTCATGCCTTTATAAAGGTCATAATCATAATATTGGATTATTACAGTAAAGTTTGGGAGAGTAATTTTTAGACAATTACCGGTGACCTTGCAGAACAACTGGAACAACGACCACAACAACCAGCGAACTGAAAATTGCCTTAAACAATAATTTCACGAGTCATTTTTGCAGCAGAAAAGTATTCTACTTTTACGTCTAGCAACTCATTTTTAATTACTAATGCTATATCTCTACCTTCTTGATCAAGTTGTATTATGAGATTTTCATTAGTAAAACCATTGTAGTGCTCATTATCATATATTGATAACCAATCACATAATCGCTGCTTAATAAATGTGCTTAATGCTAAATCTTGTGGATCTACATAAC
>CAMDNC010000204.1 GCA_945902755.1 Flavipsychrobacter stenotrophus | reverse complement strand
GCCCAGCTCTTGATGGTGCCTTTTGATGCCGAAGAAGAAAGCAAGAAGTAAAATTATAAACCCCAAAACTCAACCTATGACGAAAAGCCAGATAGCAGTACTGCACCGGCAGAAAACCAGCACCACGCAGATGCCAGTTGCCGAAGGATAACAGCGTAGAGCTATTTTTTTGTCAGCGGAGCGATTGACAAAAAATTTCCTTTTCTTTTGTTACTTTTCTTTTTTGAAATAAAAAGAAAAGTACGAGCCCACGGTCAGAACAATACAGAGCAGAGCAACACCAAGCAGAAAACACATGCAAACCTTTTAGTAGCCATAGCTTTATGCGAAGGCTACCGGAAAAATGAATAGTATTGATAATCAACGAGTTAAGTGCCAAAAACCATGAAAACACCGGAAACAAACCGGAAAACAGCCCCTTCGGCTGTCCCTCCGCTCCCGCTCTCTTTCTCGCTCTAATAAACCATATATGAATACACATAACAATAATATACTAATACCCAAACAGCATGTCTTGTCCTGAAATAGGTTTACGAACTTTGTAAATCCTGATTCAGACAAAAACACTATACAAACCGGAAAAGTGAATAGTATTGATAATCAACGAGTTAAGTGCCAAAACACATGAAAGCACCGGAAACAAACCGGAAAACAAACTAAGCTTGTTCCTTTTTTATAATGATAGATATAGACTTTTGCAGCACCAGCGAGTTAGGCACGGTTACCAACTCACCAGTAGTAGTTTTGACATACACAAAAAAGTAAGACAAGTCAGTTATTTCACCCTCAAACGGATAATCCTTGTCCATCACTTTTATGTGATCACCAATTTTCATCGGGTGGTTGAAGAATATAAGTATGCTCGATGTGATATTCGACAACAACGACCATTGCGCAAAAAAAGCTATACCTATAGCTGTTATTATCGTACTCACAAAAACCGCTATTTCACTCTGCCTTAAACCCCATATCGCCGCTAAAAACACCAAAGCAGTAGTAGTAGTCAGCAGGTTAAACGCTCTAACTATTATTCGTCTCCGTGCTCTTGGCAATAATGTGCGTTTTAATACCCTGTCTATCAGTGATTTATTGATGTAGAAAGCACCTATATAACCCGCTATTACCAGCAGGGTTTCTATAAGTTTTAGTTCGTATTGCTTCATACTAATCGACGTGTTTTGTTTCAGCTATTACAGTGTCTTGTACAAAGCTACAATCTATCACATTGATAGACGCAATACGGTAGTTTTAAAAAAAAATCCTGTGTTGCGAGCAAGGTAACAACGTGACCTTACATTAGCTCAAACTTTTTGTTGAAATATTTGCCAGTCATCCAGCCTATACAGGCACCCAGTGTTCCACCCACCAGCACATCTAGTGGATAGTGTACGCCTACATATACCTGCGAGTAGCTCACAACTGCAGCCCATACCAGCCAGGCAGGTGTGAGCCATTTGGCAAATTTGCCCACTGTCATAGAGCTGAATACAGCCAACGAAAAGTGGTTGGCAGCATGAGAAGAAGGGAAACTTTTGCCGCCTCCGCAGGGCACCAGCAGGTGCACTACCTGCTTCATTACAGGGTCGTTGCAGGGGCGCAATCTGCCAAAGTAGGGCTTCATAAGGGAGGCGCTTATTTGGTCAGAAAAACCAAATGTAATCAGAAAAAACAGGCACCATAGCCAGCCATATTTCCCAAATCTGCGGGGCATATAGAGCAGCAAAAAAAGATATAATGGTGCCCAAAACCACTGATTGCGCAAATACGGTATTACCGCATCCAGAAAAGCAGTGTGCCACCTAGTATTCAGGTAAAACCACACTATCTGGTCACAACCAATAATTATGTTCTGTATCGACTTAAACATGTTTCTTTTTAAACACCATTATCAGTCTAGGCGAATCTGTAGGATGATAGGCATTAAGGCTATAATCGCCAAAAGTACCCACAAGCGACATATTAGCTGCTCTGAACATCTTTACAAAATCAGCCAGCGAAAAAGCCGCCACACTTTCTGTAAATTTCCTAGGCACATGGGTAGCATCCACAAAACTAATCTCTTTCAAAAAGTGTCTGCGCTCCAGCTTTCGCTGAATGTTGAAAGTGTAACTACCTCTCACGATAGTCTCTTCTGGCACCAGATTGTTATACACATATTCTGCATTCAGGTAGTCTATTACCAGTATACCGTCTTTTTTCAGGGCTACCGCAAACGATTTGGCTGCCAATGCATGGTCTCTATCATGAGCAAAATAGCCGAAGCTGGTAAAGAAATTAAATGCAAAGTCAAAATAATTTGTAATAAACGGATGGCGCATATCCTGCACATGAAATTGCAAATGATCTGTCTCAAACGCCTTTGCCTCCACTATACTCGACCCAGATATGTCAATACCGGTTACATCATATCCATGGCTGTTTAGCTGCCTCGCAAATCTTCCTGCACCGCAAGCAATATCCAGCATAGTGCTTTGTGGGGCTGGTTGCAGGTAGGCTAGTAATTGCTCCACAAACTCTTGAGCCTCCACTTCATCGCGGTTCTGATACAGAATCTTATAATAAGGGGAGTCAAACCAATTTTCAAACCAATCCATTTTCAGAGAGATATATGTGCGCTCAAAAGTAAGTAAGGGAGTGGGTAATTGGTAATTTTTATTTTGTTAATGACACATGCCATCACTTACTTTACTAGTTGTTAAACGCAGACTCGCATCTGTTCACAAAATCCTTTATTGACACATCTACGCTATCTAGGTTGTATTCAATTGTCCATTTGTACATTACACCGTTTATAGATGCTCGCATATCTATGTTCCCTGCATCAGGTATCATCATACCTATAGTTTGATTGTTGCGGTCTAGCAATGCACTGGGTATAGAGTAAGGGATATCGTTTACCCCCACATAATCTGCAGGGTGAAACATATAGTGAAAATTGAAATCGTCTACATTGGTAATAATCGATTGGCGACCTTGGGTCATATCTTTACGCAGTTGTCCATTATTTATCAGATAATAGGTGGTGCTAGCATTGGGCATCGTAAAACCACCACTCCTTCCCATTATAAAGTAGTCACCTACAACTTTATATTTTGTAGGGGTTTTGGTACAAGAGTATAAAGTTGCCATTGTCAATAGTAATCCTATGAGGTAGCTAAACTTTTTCATCTTTGGCTGGTTTTTAGTGTTGGCAATATTCTTAACGCAATACCTTGCAAATTATTGCTTTACAAATACAGATCGTTGATAGACTTAAAGCTTTGAAATGTATTTAATGATCAAAATTTGAGGTATGTATAGCTGAAAATGCTATCAGATTTTCAGAAAATTTTAAGTTATTGATACTCACACCTGATGGCTGTAACGGCTATTTTTGCGATATATAGTTTTTTCAGGTTGCCTTGCTTTAAGTAATGTATGTTTACACAGGTGTCCTTATCAGTGGCAAGCATATGCTACTCGCTAGGTCGCCACCCTTAAAACGTTGTTTGCAGCTACTAATAACAAAACAATGACTACTGCAGAGATACTGAAAAAAGTAAGAAGGATAGAAATAAAGACTAAGGGGCTGAGTAATCACATCTTTGCAGGTGAGTATCATTCTACCTTCAAAGGCAGGGGTATGTCGTTTTGCGAGGTGCGTGAGTACCAACCCGGCGATGATGTGAAGTTTATAGACTGGAACGTAACAGCTCGTTTTTCCCACCCATTTGTAAAGGTATTTGAGGAGGAGCGCGAGCTGGTAGTGATGCTGTTAGTAGATATCAGTAGTAGTTCGTTATTTGGCACTCAGAAGCAACTGAAGCGGGAGTTAATAACAGAGTTGAGTGCAGTTTTGTCATTTTCTGCCACTACCAACAATGACATGGTAGGTGTCATATTCTTTAGCGATAAGATAGAAAAGTACATACCGCCTAAAAAGGGTAAAGGGCATATTTTACGTATCATTAGAGAGCTGGTAGCTTTAGAACCCACCAATAATGGTGGCACTGATGTAAGAGTGGCACTTGAGTTTCTGAATAACGTACTGAAGAAGAGATCTATTACGTTCCTTCTTAGCGACTTTGTAAGCACCCCATACGAGCAAGCGCTGCAGCTAGCGGCCCGCAAGCACGATTTGGTGGGCATACATATCTACGACAAGTACGACATGGAACTGCCACCAGCTGGACTCATACAAGTAATGGATGCTGAAACCAAAGAAATGTTGTGGATAGATACTGACGATAAAGGTGTGCGCACACAGTATGCAGCTGCATTTGATAAAAAGTACAAATATTGTATGCAAACTTTTCGTAAAAGCGGAGGTTCATTGCTGCATGTGCGCACAGATCAGGATTATGTGAAAATTTTACAGACCTACTTCAAGGGTAGATAGTGGTAGTACAAACGAAAGAAATCTAAAATTTCCGTACAGTTTACGGTATGAAACATAAAATGACATTGATACAAACATATTTTTATAAGGTAGTTCTCAGGGTGGTACCTAGGGTGCTCACTGCGTTCTTGATACTATGCATGGGTGCGCAAGCGGCTATAGCACAGCCCGAAGCTAGTGCTACAGCCCGCATGGATGCCCGCCAGATTACCGTGGGTGATCAGGTGCGTTTGTTTCTGGAGGTAAGCAATAAGCCTGCCACAGGTAGGGTTGAGTGGGCTACTATACCCGATACATTTAATAAGCTAGAAATAGTGGAGCGTGGTAAGATTGACACACTTAAGACTGGGGATATTATCACTTACAAACAACGGTTGGTACTCACTGGTTTCGATTCTGGTTTGTTCAAGGTTCCTTCATTTGTATTTCCGGTTTTTGGTACTGCTGGCGACCCCTATACTATTCAATCCGACTCGTTCGAACTGCTAGTGCAGACAGTAGCAGTAGATACCACACAGCAATTCAAGCCTATCAAAGAAATCATGTATGTGCCTGCATCTTGGCTCGATTATTTATGGTACATCTTTGGTGCTGCAGTGCTGCTGGTGCTGATAATAGCTGGTGTAGTGTATTATTTGCGAAGGCCCAAGCCTATTGTGGTGGTTCCTGAAGGCCCGAAAGAAACACTGCAAGAGC
>CAMDNC010000203.1 GCA_945902755.1 Flavipsychrobacter stenotrophus | reverse complement strand
GAAAGACTTGAACATCATAAATACAAGAAAACGCATATGCACTATTTCACTATCACCTTCACCTCCATGTCAGGCTTCACCTGCATGATGCCGGTTATCAGCACAGTATCGCCTGTCGCTAAGCCTTGCAGTATCTCCACCCTGTCGTTGGTACGTGCGCCTATCTTCACAGGTACCATAGTAGCCCTGCCATTTTTCACCATGGCTACTACCTTTTCCCTATTGGTAGGTATTACCGCCTGCGAGGGTATCAGCACCGCATTGGCATTGTGCTGAAACGGTATAATAATATGTGTAAAGGCACCTGGGCCCAGCTTGCCTGCTTTATTATCTACCATAGCACGCACCCTCAGTGTTCGGGTTGTACTATTGGCAGTTGGTTCTACAGCAGCTATGGCAGCCGCAAAAGTGTCTTGTTTGCCATTGAGGGTAAACATTACAATTTTCCCTGCTTTTACCTCGTCCCGGTATTGCTCCGGCATACTGAAGTCCATTTTCAGCATAGCAGTCTGCTGCAGCGTGGTTAGTACAGTAGCAGGTGTTACTATGGCACCAGTACTCACATTGCGTATACCTGTTCTGCCAGAAAATGGAGCAATGATACTAGTGCGCCTTAGTTGCGCTTGCGAATAGGCGATATCTGCATCTATCGCAGCTATCTGAGTATTCGTGGTTTCATAGTCTTGTTGGCTAATTCCACCTATGTTCAACAACTCAGCCTGTCGTGTGCGTATCTTCACTTGCAGTTCGCGCTGGGCTCTTAGTTTTTGTATTTGGGCTTTTATATCCTCGTTATACAGTTGTGCCAGCACTTGCCCCTGGGTCACTACTGCTCCTTCTTTAAAGGTGATAGAGGTTATCCTGCCTTGTATCTCAGGCATGATACTTACCTCCTCATTTGGCACCAAAGTACCACTTGTAGTATATTCGTTCTCAAAAAGTTCGGGTTTCACTACTATTCCTTCGGCTGTTAGGGTTTTAGGCCCTCCAAGTTTAGCTGGTACATTCACTTTTTTATCGCCACAGGCAAACAGTAATGTAGATAAAGCAATGAATGACAGGAATTGTAACCTAGTATTGTGCGCCATAATAAATGTATAGACATACAAAGATATTAACCAGACACCTTACAACTGGGATATTTCTTTATTGGTCCATAATATTAACTTATCAAAAAAACCGAATAGGATACCACCATTAAAAACAAACTAATATACCTGAAGCAGACTGTAATACGTAACATTGCCAATCGAAAATGCAAAATATGAAACTTATCATACTCAGCCCAGATACAGATATCCCCCACGAAACTACTACTGCAAACCGGCTGCTAGATATGGGCGCACATAGGTTTCATATCCGCAAACCACACTTCACCGTGTCACAATATGAGCAATATATAGAACAGATACACCCACAGCACAGACGGCGGCTGGTAATACATGGCAGTTATGAGTTATACTCAACCCTAAAAATAGGTGGCATACACCTCAACACCGCAGCTAGAGGCAACAAAGAAGTATGGAATCAAATAAAGGGAATACCAGCATCGGCTATATCTACCTCCTTTCATAGCTGGCAAGAGATTAACGACAACACTTATCCATACAGATATGTATTCATAAGTCCATTATTCGATAGCATTTCAAAATTAGGATACAAAGCAGCCATAGCTATACCCGACATCAGCAACACTAGAATAAAGGCAGAAAAGGACCACAAATTTTGTCCACAAATAGTAGGACTAGGGGGCATTTCGCCACACAATATTCCGCAATTGCTACAACATGGCTACGATGGTGCAGCACTGCTAGGCACTATCTGGCAATCTCCCGACCCAGTAGCTGCATTTGTAGAAGTAGTAATGGCTATAAACCTAGGTCACGAACACCCCCCTGCAGATTAATAACCTGCCCAAATCCCTGCTCTAACAGCAGCTGGGCAGCTCGCATACTGCGCACACCCGACGCACAATACACCGCCACAGGCTTATCTTTTTGTAGTAAGCTAGTGTTATCTGCAAGCCCCGATAGTGGCATATTAACGCCCCCTATATTGCTTATTTGGTGTTCGACGGCTTCCCGCACATCTACCAGTTGTATAGTGGGCTGCTTGGCCAGTAGTTCTTGTAGTTGAGTATAGGTTACCTGTTTAGGCAATACACCACACTGCACCACCTCGGGCTTACTCAGCGCTGTTATTAGTTTATTTGTAGGATTCGCAGCAAAACTAAAAAAGTGAGTAGTCATACCAAGGGTGTCCATCACCAGTAGCCTACCCGATAGCACATCGCCTATGCCAGTAATTATCTTTATAACCTCATTGGCCTGTATGGTGCCTATTATGCCGGGCAGCGTAGCTACCACCCCTATCTCGGCACAGTTGGGCGACTCACCCTCACCCGGTGGCTGTGGAAAGAGGCAACGGTAGGTAGGCCCACCTTTATAATTGAATACTGATACCTGACCTTCATATTTGTATATAGCACCAGATACCATGGGCTTACCTAGCATCACAGCAGCATCATTTACCAGATACCGGGTAGCAAAATTGTCCGAGCCGTCTACAATCATATCATATTCAGTAGCAATATCCAGAAGGTTATCTGCATCCACAAAAACCTGATGAATCCGTATCTCGATGTGCGGATTGAGGGCACTAATTTGGCGAGCAGCTATTATTGCCTTGGGGCCACCAATATCGGCAGCAGTATAGAGTATTTGGCGTTGCAGATTAGACACGGACACTACATCGCCATCGGCTATACCCAGTGTGCCCACCCCGGCTGCTGCTAAATATTGTAGCACCGGGCAACCCAGCCCACCGGCGCCTATTACCAGTACCCGGGCGGCCTTCAGCAGTAGCTGTGCCGCTTCGCCCATCTCCGGCAATACGGTTTGCCGGCTATACCTCATTTTTTCATCTACCGACAACATGTTATACCGTTTGTGCTACTCCAAAACGCTCCCAATCTTTCCACACTGGCTTATAGCCTTTGTATTCTATCATTGCCCTCACCTCTGCTACAGAGCGGCTATCATCTATCTCAAACTGTTCCAGCGACTCGGGCTCCACCACATATCCCCCAGGATTGGTCTTAGAACCCGCACTGATACTCGTGGCACCCATTTGTATAATATGATCTCTAAACACTGCATTCTCGCGGGTAGATACCGACAATTCTATCTCTTCATTGTAAATGCGCCATGCACATATCAGCTGCACCAGTTCTTTGTCAGATATGGCTACTTTAGGCTCTATAAGCCCCTCTGCTGGCCTCAATCTGGGGAAAGAAATGCTGTACTTAGTTTGCCAAAAAGTGCGCTCCATATACGAAACGTGGAGCGCTGTAAAGAAGTTGTCGGCACGCCAGTCTTCCAGCCCTATCAGCACCCCTAGGCCTATCTTGTGTATACCCGCCCTGCCCAATCTGTCAGGGGTATCAAGCCTGTAATCGTAGTTCGACTTTTTACCCTTTGGGTGATATTGTTTGTAATTCTCCTTATGGTAGGTTTCTTGGTACACCAGCACTGCATACAGCCCCTCTGCCACCAGCACCTCATAGTCTTCCTGGTCCATTGGCTGCACCTCTATAGAAATATTGGCAAAATGAGGGCGAAGGGTGCGTATCGCATTTCTCAGGTAATCTACCCCTACCGTTTTATTAGCCTCGCCAGTCACCAGCAGCACATGGTCAAAACCCTGGGATTTCAGGTACTCGGCTTCTTGCAGCATTTCGGCACCCGTCAGGGTTTTGCGGCGCAACTTATTATCAAGGCTAAAACCACAATAGGTACATATATTCTGGCATTCGTTAGACAAATACATAGGTGCATACAGCTGTATAGTCTTCCCAAAACGTTTTTGCGTGATGCGGTTACTGAGCTGTGCCATACGCTCCAGATATGGAGCAGCTGCCGGTGATATCAACGCCATAAAATCATCAATATCACGTTTTGGTTTATTCAATGCCCGTTCTACATCAGCAGCAGTTTTGGCATATATCTGCGCCAATACATCATCCCAACTGTACTTATCAATTACTTCTTTAAACATGACAAAGTCGTTTACATCTAGTAGCATAACATCAGGTCAAAAACCCACCGCAATTGCCTAGCAACAAATGTAGCCAACTTACCCGAAAGAGAATAAATGTACCGATAACACCTGCCGATAACCAACAAACTATTCATACCACAATTGAACCAGTCCAGTAGGAAACTGCACTGAGCGCACCAATTGGAGCTTTGTTTCCTGTCCGCTACCCTTAAATAATCTAATACCGCCGCCCGTAAAGTAAGGTATCACGGATATTATATAACGGTCTATAAGATGCTGGCGCATTAGTTCATGGACCAATTCTGCGCCACCATCTATAAATATGTTTTTACCAGGCTGGTTTTTTAGCTCGTTTATAAGTGTTTTAAGGTCGCCATTATAGTAAGTTACATTATCATCAGTACCTGTGCGGTGCTGCGACCATACGTAACATTTTCTGCCAGCATGCGGAAATGGCACCCCAAAAGAGAGCACTTTGTCATAGGTTCTCCGCCCCATTATTACGGTATCTACCGTATCTACAAAGTCTTGATAACCATAGTCCTCACCAGGTTTTTCTACTATGCCCAGCCATTCCAGATTGCCATCTTCTTTGGCTATGTAGCCATCGGCACTCATGGCTATATACAATACTACTTTACGTTCAGACATGATTATCGGTTGATTTTCCTGACGGAAATTATGCAAAATAAACAATGTGGCACTTTATAAACCCGCTATATATGCACCTGCACTCCTACCTTATACCCTACCCTTAGCGAAGTATAATTGTATTTGCCCTCATACTCCCATATTGTATTTCCCTGCCCGAACCGCTGTTGAGGCTTAAAGTTGTAAACAGCAATATTAAACCCTGCCCCACCAAAAATCTCGAGGGGACCAAACCTTACAGCAGGCAATACACGCAGAGCATTGTCCTGAAAGGCATTTCCTTTCATATCTGTAGTAGTTAATGCAGCCAATTCTGTATTTATTCTAAAGTGTTTATGCAATCGCCAGTGTGCGCCTAACCCTGCTTCAAAAGCATATCTGAAAGTGGTAGCATCAAAAATCCCCCCTGC
>CAMDNC010000202.1 GCA_945902755.1 Flavipsychrobacter stenotrophus | reverse complement strand
AAAAGATTAGTTTGGCTGATTTGGTTTTTGTGGTGTGGTGCAGCATACCATTCGGTATAGAGGCAATGGTTGTTTTGATGCTGGGGGAAATTATGTACTGACATAATGAATGGGGTTTTATGGGGTAATAGCTAAATAGTCTGTGCTCTACTGATGCTGCAAAAAGTGCGCCAGTTTAAGTCATTATGAGTAGTGGCAGTGATTAAGATATCCACAATGCGATATGTGGATTTAACGCAAGTAAAAAGTACTTGCCAAAAGTTTGACACTAGTCGAAAATTCCTTGAGCCCAATGAGGGAATGTAATAGCCTTGAATATTTCTATAATAGGAATGGTATCTTCCTTGACGTATTTGTTTATTTTGTTGGTGTAATGGTATTTCCAGAATAGCAAAAAGTATTGCTAGGACCTCTTATATTTCAGTATAGATGATTTGTGTTGAATGATGTATACTTTCATTTCGCTTGTTTGTAAACAGGAATTGCTAAATTATTTCCTGCTATAAATTGCAGTGGAATATCAAAAAATATGGAGTAAAAGGGTGTTTGCATGTTTGTTTTTCAAGAAGTCAATAAAAAACATACGAATATTTAATGTTCATATTGAAGACTTTGGTTTTTTGCAGAAAATTGTATTACAAAGCATTATGGAAATAATAATAATAAATATATAGTAAGTTTATGTGAATGGAAGACTTAAAACATTATACCAATTGAATAAAATTTTATTTTCAGAATAATTACCTTACTATTGTAGAATATTATACCCAAAAACAAACCTTGTGAACTTAAAAAAAGCTAAACCAGCATAGTATTCTTTCGTCCTGAAAGAATGGATTTTCCGCAGATTATAGTAGCTAAGTGCACAGTACACATATCCCTTTAGAGATTGGTGTGTGTTTTGTTTTTTTTATAATAATAATAATTAATTCAATACCCAAAAAAAAATTACCCAGAAAAATTACCCAAAAAATTTAGTCATGAAAAACATCATCACCCCACTGCTATTATGCCTGTGTGTAGCAATGAACACACAAGCACAGCAAACCTTAAAAAAGGCATCCAACATTGAGCGAAATGCTGTAGACAACACAGTAACAACTGTAACACTGCCAGGCGATGCAAACTACAAAGTAGGGCAAGCCTCAGATTTATTCAGAGATTATCTGGAACTTAATACTAACAAAACACAGTTGGTACTTAGGAACACTAGTGTATCGAAACAAGGTATTACTACAGAAAGGTATGACCAGTACTTCAATGGAGTAAAAGTAGAAAATGGAGTATACACAGTGATGTATGGCAAGGACAGCCGTGCCAACTTTATGAATGGTAACTTTTATAAAGCAGTACCAGTAGCAAGTACTACACCAACATTGTCTGAGAAAACTGCTGTAGCAAAAGCTATAAGTGCAGTAAATGCCCGTAAGTATGCATGGGAAATGGAAGGGCTAGAGCAACAACTAAAAATAGAAAAAAAGGATAGCAGAGCGAGCTACTACCCAAAGGGAGAACTGGTGTGGATAGAAGACCATACTGCCCAAAAGTCGGACCGTGTATTGCATCTTGCATACAAATTTAATGTGTATGCTATGGAGCCACTGAGCAGACACCATATATATGTAGATGCAAAAACAGGTAAAATACTACACAAAAAATCACTTATAGATCAAATAAATGGTACAGGTACTACATTGTACAGTGGGCCGGTATCTTTTAATACATCTATATTGGGAGGAGTTAACAAACTTAGAGACTCTACAAAGGGTTTGGGTATTAATACGTTTTCTTGCGCAAACACTACCGGATCTACAATAGTAGATGTAACCAGCGCATCGAGCGTTTGGGCTACCGATGCTGCACTTGACGCACACTGGGGCGCATCAAAAGTATTTGATTACTTTATGCTGGAACAAGGAAGAAACAGCTTTGACGATGCTGGTGCGGCTATCAACAGTTATGTACACTTTGGGGTGAACTATAACAATGCCTTTTGGAATGGCTCACAAATGGTATATGGTGATGGCTCAGGATTGCCATCGGGATTCTCTCCACTTACATCACTGGATGTATGCGCGCATGAAATAGGTCACGCAATATGCCAATATACTGCCGATCTGATATATGAAAAAGAATCGGGAGCTATGAATGAAGGCTTTAGTGATATATGGGCTGCTATTATAGAAGAATACTCAGATCCACATGAAACAGACGCTGTTGCAAAAGATAAATGGAAAATTGGTGAAGAAATAGGCACCAACCCTATACGCAGAATGGATAACCCAAACATCCGTTACCAGCCAGATACCTATGGCGGAAGCTACTGGGTAAGCGTAAGCGGATGTACACCATCGGCAGGAAATGACTATTGTGGCGTTCATACAAATAGTGGAGTACTTAATTATTGGTTCTATTTACTCTGTAATGGAGGTAGTGGCACTAACGATATATCTAATGCATTTTCAGTTAGTGGGATTGGCACAGCCAAAGGAGCAGATATTGTGTATCAAACAGAGCTTATGCTCACCCCAACATCTACTTATGCAAGTTGCCGCACAGCAAGTATCAGTGCTGCTACAGCACTATATGGTTCGTGCTCACCCGAGGTGGAAGCAGTAACAAGAGCATGGTATGCAGTAGGTGTAGGTAGCAATTACACTTCCTCTACTCTGCCTGCTATAACTGGTGCTAGCACTGTTTGTGTAGGAAATAATATCACACTGAGCATCGCTTCTACAGGTGGTACTTGGTCATCCAGTAATGCTACTGTTGCCACAGTAGGAAGTGGTACTGGCATTGTGTCTGGAATAGCTATTGGTACAGCAAGAATAACCTACAATAGTGGTACTTGCATGTCTACTAAGATAATAACCGTTAATACACTACCCGCTATCATAACAGGCGCTACAATGGTATGTACAGGGAATACTACTACTCTTTCTTCAACAACAGGGGGTGGTATATGGACAAGCAGCAACACTGGCGTTGCCACCGTAGGTACATCAGGCATGGTAACAAGTGTGGCACCAGGTGCTACTACTATTTCATATACGGTTAGCGGAGGTTGCAGTTCATCTATAGTTGTTACAGTCAATGCTGCACCTGCAGCCATTACTGGCACGGCCACGGTAAATGTTGACAGCACAACTACATTAAGTAGCACTACATCTGGCGGCACTTGGAGCAGTAGCAACACAGCAATCGCTACTGTAGGTTCAAGCTCTGGTTTGGTTTCAGGCATCGCAAGCGGAAACGCGCTAATTTCGTATACGCTTAATGGATGTTTGGTTACAATATCTGTTACAGTAACTAGCACTTACTTAACACCCTTTATTTACACAATTGCGGGAACTGGTACAAATAGCTATGGCGGTGATGGTGGACCCGCAGCCGCAGCAGAGTTTAATAATCCTCATGGTATTAACATAGATGCAACTGGCAATATTTTCGTAAATGACATTAATAACTATGTAATTCGTAAAATAAACACAGCGGGTATCATCAATACTATTATCGGTAATGGCACTAGTGGTTATAGCGGAGACGGTGGTCCGGCTACTTCGGCACGAATCAACCAAGTTTTTGATGTGATAACAGATGCTGTTGGAAACATATACATCGGAGATGGGGCCAACCACAGGATAAGAAAAATAAGTACAGCAGGAATAATTACAACCATTGCAGGTACGGGAGCAGCGGGATATAGCGGTGACGGAGGAGCAGCTACAGCAGCTAAGATTAATCGTCCAGGTAGTGTAGCTATTGACAATGCTGGTAATGTTTATTTCACGGAAATATATGGGCATCGGGTACGTAAAATTACTGTCAGTACCGGAATTATAAGTACCATAGCTGGTACAGGTATAGTGGGTTATACTGGCAATGGTGGTGCAGCAACAGCAGCTCAACTTTCGTATCCTAACTTCCTTTATATAGATGCAGCTAATAACATATACATTACAGATAATGGTAACCATAGCATAAGAAAGATAAATACATCAGGTATAATTACTTCGATAGCCGGTACTGGTATTGCTGGTTTCTCGGGCGATGGAGGTCCTGCCACTGCAGCAAAACTCACTTATCCCGCGGGGATAGATATTGATGCTTCAGGTAACGTATTCATAACAGATCACGGTAACAACAGGATACGGAAAATCAACACATCGGGCATTATATCTACTTATGCTGCCATTGGCACAACAGGATTTAGTGGTGATTGCGGACCTGCTACAGCCGCAAAAATTAACTTACCAACAGATGTTGAATTTGATGCAAACGGAAACCTTCTTGTTGCAGACAACCAAAACCACCGCATTCGCATAATCACCAACTCTCTAGTAATCACTGGGACATTGGGAATATGCTCTGGCAGTACATCTCCCCTTGCCCACAGTGTAACTGGGGGCACATGGAGCAGCAGCAATACTTCAGTAGCTACTGTTGGTTCTTTAAGCGGAATAGTAACTGGGATTACGGCAGGAACAACTACAATTTCGTATGTTTTTAGTGGCGGTTGCGGTGCGTCGGTCGTTGTAACGGTAATTGCTACACCTGCGGCTATTACAGGTTTATCAACTGTTTGTGTGGGTGCTTCTACAGCGCTTTCATCTGCAACAGTGGGGGGGGCATGGGCAAGTAGCAACACAAGTGTTGCCACTGTAGGTACATCAGGCATTGTTGCAGGTGCAGCAGCGGGAACAACTACTATTAGTTATACTGTAGGTGGATGTAGAAGTACTGCTATAGTTACGGTTAATGCACTGCCTGCTACCATTACTGGTACTACAAATGTGTATGTGGGCGCAACTACTACCCTTTCTTCTGCTACTACTGGTGGAACATGGACAAGTAGCAACACCAGTGTTGCTACTGTAGTAAGTGGAACTGGAATTGTGACTGGTGTGGCTACAGGAACGGCAAATATTACGTATACGAATACATTAGGTTGTTACCGTTCTGTTTTGATAAACGTTTATCCTTTACTTGACTCAAGTTCTGCACTGAAAATATACACTATTGCCGGAACAGGCGTAGCAGGGTATTCGGGAGATGGTGGATTGGCTATAAATGCGAAACTCAACCAAATGAGCTACTTAACAAAAGATGCTGCAGGAAACAAATACTTTAATGATT
>CAMDNC010000201.1 GCA_945902755.1 Flavipsychrobacter stenotrophus | reverse complement strand
TGCCGTTGCTGCTCCAGATAGTTCAGCGCCAGTTGCAGCGATGTTAGGTCCGAGTTGTAGGTATCATTTATTATCGTGCAGTCATTTATCCCATGCTTCATTTCCATCCGCATCGATACCTGTTGCAGCCTCCCCAACCGCTCCGCTATCCTGTCAGCCCCATAGCCCAGCAGCAGCAGCACACACCAGCAGTGTATCGCGTTTTCCACCGCCGCCTCATCACCCATCGGTATCCTCACCTCCATGTCCCTGCCCTCATACCGCCCCCTTATCACCGTCTGCCCGGCGTGGGGTGTTATGTCCGTTATGGTCAGTACAGCCTCGCTGGTTTTGCTCCACGTCATCAGCCGCATGTCTTGCGGGCTCCTTGCCTGCAGCGCCATTACACACTCCTGCACCAGAGGGTTGTCCGTACAGTACACCAGCGTCTCGCACCCCACAAACAGCCCTAGCTTTTCTTCCACCTTCTGCCGCATATCCACAAACCCCTCACTATGCGCCGCCCCTATATTCGTAAACACCCCTATCGTAGGTGCTATCATAGGTTGCAGTTTCACCATCTCACCCGGCAGCGATATCCCCGCCTCAAAAATCCCCAACTCATGCCCCTCATTAATCAGCCACACCGATAGTGGCACCCCTATTTGCGAGTTATAGCTCTTCGGGCTCCGCACTATTTTTTTGTCATCGCCTAGCAGCTCCGCCAGCCATTCTTTTACTATTGTTTTGCCATTGCTACCCGTTATCCCTATCACAGGCAGGTCGTAGCACCGCCTGTGAGCCGTAGCTATCTCTTGCAGCGCCACCAGCGTATCCCTTACACGTATCACATTCACCCCCTCAGTAGCCGCTACATCCACCCCCTCACTTACCAGAAAACTCCGCACCCCCTTCCGCACCGCATCCCCCACATACACATGCGCATTGCGCAGCGGCGTCACCAGGCACACAAACAGCGCACTCCCCGGCTGCTCTATGCTCCGGCTATCTATCGCCAGTTCCGTCACCACCGCCCCTGCACCATCGTGCAGCACCCACTCACCACCACACCATTGTTGTATCTGTTCTATCTTGTTCATATCCGCTCCCACAAATATAACCACATCACCGCACTATTCCTTTCCCACTAGGGCAGGGTAGGGCCACCAGCAGTAGCACTACTATCATCGCCGCTTGTGTCACACTCTTGTACGTTCAGGGGTAGGAGCGGCTTTGATTGTGGAGAGTTATTTTTTATACAATAATTTATATTTCTCAATTGCTATTTTGTATATTTGGAGATAATCAATGAACATATAAAATCCAAACGTCATGCAAAACAAAATTGAATATTTATGGTCAACCTTAAGAGTTATTTCTAAAGAGACTTGGCCATATTCTAAGTTTGAAATGGATCCGAATGAATATCGTTTTGACGATCACGGTGCAATTATAAAGTGGAGCGAATATGGTAAAGAAACTGATTTTGGTTGGACTCTTGACCATATGTTCCCTAAAAGTAAAGGTGGTGATGATAATATTCTCAATTTGCAAGTACTTCATTGGAAAAACAACAAAGAAAAGGGAGACGATTTCCCTGAATTTAGGGTTTGTGTTACAAAGGAAACAGACGGAACACTTTTTAGAAACAAAGAGTATGGCATAAAAGTCGCTTTTTCCGATATTCTAGTCAAGAAGCTTTTAGACATTTTTCCAGAGGTTAAAAAGTATCCGAAGCAGCCCGGTGAATGGTATAAACTCCCAAGTTTTACTCCTGAGCATCAATCTGAATAAAACCAATAATGGAATTTGTTTCAAATAATATATGCTGAGCTATTTTCAATAAATTCTGTACTTTTTTGATAGTAATAGAATATTGTTTATTGAAGTAATAGCTTTAAAATCTGCATAGTGCATATTTTGAGGACTTCTATGAAGCCTAGTCTGTTATATAGATAGTTTAAAACCAAAGGAAAATTGGGGTATTTTTCTTTGAGCATTTAAATTGCTGTTTAAAAATTGATATTACTTACAAAAATTATTGATAAATTGCAAATGAATTTGCATTTAATCCTAATTTAATTTGGCTTGTCTATTGCAGGCATACACTAAAACTATAACTAATGGCTGAATCGCTTACAATTAGAAAAATAATTGACAGGGTCATATCAGGTGAAATGAGGATACCCGCTTTTCAGCGTGAGTGGGTATGGTCACCGCAACAAGTCAGCTTTCTTCTTGATAGTATTTATAAAAATTTTCCTGTTGGAACAATTTTTTTGTGGAAGACGAATGCTCGTCTTGATTCGGAAAAGGAGTTAGGTAATTTTATCATACCCGAGCCAAGAAAAGAGCACCCAGTCTATTATGTTTTAGATGGACAACAAAGACTTACATCTTTGTTCAGTGTTTTTCAAACTGAATTAGTAGCATCGAATAATTACGAATGGCTTGATATTTACTTTGACTTTGATGCAAGTGAAGATATTCAGGATAGCAAATTCGTTGCTTTACAAAATTCAGAAGTTGTTTCAAATTGTCATTTTCCAATGTCGGTATTATTTGATGCAGGGAAATTTTATCTAGAGGTTACAAAACTGGACGATCCTAAGCGAGAAATTATATTGAAAGTCCAGCAAATGTTTCAAGAGTATTCTCTTCCTACGCAAGAATTTGAGACAGATAGTAAAGAAAGTATAGCTATAGTATTTGAAAGAATAAATCGTGCAGGTACTCCCCTAAATACTTACCAGCTTTTGACCGCTTGGAGTTGGAGCGCTGACTTTGATCTGCAAGAAGAATTTTCAGGTCTTTCTGAAGAATTGACACCATTTGGTTTTGGGAATTTGGCACAAGACAAGGATTTACAACTGAAGTGTTGTAGTGGTATTATTCGTGGTGAAACTGCACCTTCGGTAATTATGAGTTTGACAGGGGAAGAAGTAAGAACCAATTTTGAAAAAATTAGAAATGGAATTAAAGGTGCAATTGAATTTCTGAAAGACCAGTTGCAAGTGCAATCACTTGATTGGTTGCCTTATCCTTCTATGATTATTTCATTGTCTGCTTTTTTTGCAACTGAAAAAAATAGTGGCAAGTCATACAATGATAATCAGCGTAAACAGCTTACAAAATGGTTTTGGAGATCAAATTTTTCACGACGATATAGTGCTGCAATTCAGGACAGACATAAGCAAGATATCGCATTAATGAAAGCACTTACAAGAGATGATTCAACAAAAATTGCAGAGTTTGCTTGTAACCTTGAAAAGAGATATTTTACAGAAAGTGCTTTCAATGTGGGTACTGTAAATACAAAAACGTTTGTTCTCATGCTTGCTAACAAAAAACCTAAATCATTTATTTCAGGTGCAAATGTAAGATTGGGTGAAGTATTGAAAACAGTTAACAGAAATGAGTTTCATCATATTTTCCCGAAGAATCATCTGGACGGGTTAGGTGTTCCCAAAAAGGCAATTAATTGTATTGCTAATTTTTGTTTTTTAAATAATGCTGACAATCAAAAAATAAAAGATAAGCCGCCTATTGTATACAAATCTCTTTTGCCAACGACTTCGGTTAATGATATTCTTGAAAGTGCTATTTGTCCAACAAATTCACTTGATTTAGATTTCTATCTTTTTTTAGAAGAGCGTTCCCAAAAACTATTCGAAAATGTAAATAAGTTAATTGAATGATACGTTTTCTATCATAGTTAGTTTTTCACAACTCCTTCTGTACAATTTAACCCCTATTTGGCTTAAGTGTTTAATAAATTTGGTGCCCCTCGTCACTTCGACATTAATAATGGGGCAACAAAATGGGTATACAGTCGCCAAGTAACGGAAATAATTCGATAAAAGCATTCGATAATGGAGTTCAAAATGGAAGTGTTAAAGTCTATATATGTAAATGAAATGACAATTGAAAATCGACAACTATTAAAACTGGTAAGTAAAATTTGTCTAGTAATTATATTATTCCATTTTCACTTAAAAGTAAATGCGCAGCTTGCTATTAAATTTGATAGCTCTACAAGTGAGTTGTATATTTATGAAACATCTATGTTTAATAAAAAAAGCTTAGACACAATACCATTTTTGAAAAGTAATTATTACACTTTTCAATTAAAGGATAGAAAGTTGTTTAGTTGCACTTATGTAGACGGTTACATTGATCCATTTTATATATTAGACTCATGGAGTATTAATGATAATGGTAAAACTGTGCATTTGTCAGTATATTTTGTGAAATTGGAACACTACCATCCATTTAAAGAAAGGAAATTAAAAATGACACTTAACGAATCTGGAATTCGGATGTGTTTTGAAAATGGCAGCGTTCGAGAGGTAGTGTTGTCTTATTCAAATCTTGAGAATGAGTCCAAGCTAACAAGTTCTTTAAAGAGACTTTCCAAAATGTTGAACAATCTCCAATAAAATAGTATTAGCTATAATGTAGGTAAAACGAATAACAAACGCACAATGCTTGAACATACCTCATCTTCCACTAGCTTGGCGTAGTTTCCGTCATAATGGTACCCAATCTCCAGACTGGCGTATAACCTATCACAAGTTTTCCGATAACTAATTTTAGAATACTGAAAACTCATCATCCGCCATCTCCACCATTTTATTTGTTCCTTTTCAGCGCAACAGAATTTCCTTTTTAGCATTCATGGTTGCAAAATACTAGACACAAAACCGATTCGTATATTGCATATACCACAATGCACCATCATGAAAAAAACACTACTGTTATTGCTGCTTTTCTCTGCTGCTGCATTTCAAAATTTTGCTCGAACAGAGCCAGTTTTCTCTTATGAAACCGCTAGTACTATAACAGTGTATATTCAGCCTCTAGGCAGCGTAGATGCCAAAAATATCGACGTAATAGTCGATGCCCTAAAGTCTTTTTATGGATGCAAAGTTGTAGTAAACACACCTGCAACCCCCACTCGTCCCAGTTTGTAACTGGGATGCCACGGTACGGCGTTTGCAACGCCCTTTTGTAAGCCTTCTAAGATAAATACCCCCCCGCACACCCATTCACACAATAAAATCCCAATTCACGCGTTATCACCAGTTTCGCAAGCCCGATTTATTTTATGAAGAAACCATTACTACTTCTATTACTCCCGTTCTTTATTATCAATTCGGCATTTATGCTCATGGGAGGCTGCTTTTCAAAACTTACTTACTGCAGGGAATATGGAACCCCCTCCATTACAGCATGGAACAATGCCGATAGCACACCCCGCCTCGCCGATGCGAATGGTGTTCTGGCTGAAGCCTTT
>CAMDNC010000200.1 GCA_945902755.1 Flavipsychrobacter stenotrophus | reverse complement strand
TTGGCTTTTACTAGTATGCCTTTGTCCACTAGGTCTGTTATGTCTCTCAGGGCAGTATCTTGCGAAGATTTGGTCATTTTTGCCCACTTGCTAGTGGTTAGTTTGCCATCAAAGTTATCTAGTAGTTTATTCATCATTTTACGTTGGCGGTCATTACTTACTTGCCCACCATTTTTCACCCAAAACTGATGTTTACGTATCACCTTGTCTATTACTGTGCTCGATGACTCCAGCGCCTTTTTCACACAGCTTAAGAACCACAGCATCCAATCAGTTATATCCAAATCTCCTTTTTGGGTTTGCTCCAGTATATGGTAGTAGTTCTTTTTGTCGTTATTTATTTGTCCGCTCACACTATAAAAACGTTGGTTCACCCCATCGGCTATAGATAATTGCATATCCATTATAGCTCTTGCTATTCGTCCGTTGCCATCATCAAATGGATGTATAGTCACAAACCACAAGTGCGCTATACCTGCTTTAAGTATTGAGTTTATATCTGTAGCAGTGTTAAACCATTCTATAAATGATTGCATTTCCTGTGCTAGGAGTGTAGCATTAGGAGCCTCATAGTGTACTGTTTCTCTGCCCATACCGCCCGATATTACCTGCATAGCCCCGCTACGCCATCTGCCTGTTTCTATAGTATATAAGCCACTTCTGCCAGTAGGAAACAGTGCTGCATGCCACCCATACAGTCGTTCATCGCTCAGCGTTTTGTCATTTGTCTGTGTAGCATCTATCATCATAGCCACCACACCATCTATGTGTCTATCGGTGTGTTGTACACCAGAATGCTCTAAACCCAGTTTTGTGGCTATAGATGATCTTACCAACTCCGGATTTAATACCTCACCTTCTATTTCACTTGTCTGCACCACATCGAGTATCAGTGTTTCCAGATTGGCTTCACCCATCAGGTCGAAACCTAATAACGCAACCTTGCCCATCAGTTTGCCTTGCAGATAACTCACCTCTATCAGTTTAGGTGTTACTTGCTGCTTATCCCACCTGAATTTCGGCCATTTTTTGAGCTGATGAATATATACCGCCATTATTTTCAGTATTATGCGGTGAATATAAGCATTATTCACCGCACATTCTGCGGAGATTACTCCCTTTATTCTCCGCATCCTTCACATAAGCACTCATTTTCCAGCCCTTATACGGCTTAG
This sequence comes from Flavipsychrobacter stenotrophus, assembly GCA_945902755.1. Taxonomy (GTDB): domain Bacteria; phylum Bacteroidota; class Bacteroidia; order Chitinophagales; family Chitinophagaceae; genus Nemorincola; species Nemorincola stenotropha_A. Next base: position 4,106 of record CAMDNC010000200.1, on the reverse strand, counting down.
TGTTTCCTGTTTCATCCCCAGATAGCTAGCTACTTTGCCTAGAGGAGCACGTTGCACTATCTCGGGTCGTTTCAGCAGCAGGTGCTCATATCGCTCCTTAGCTGTTCTGAACTGTATCCCCTGCAGCCGCTCTTCCAGTCGCATATAGTAGTCTTCCAGCAGCAGCCTGCCCGCACGCTCAGTTTCAGGGTACAGCTTGTATAGGGTATTTATATGTTCATAGCTCAGCGCCTCTGCCGTCACAGCTTCCAGACATTCTATAGTTTCATAAGACGCCTGTCTAGATATATAACTATAGTATGATGTCGCTAGGTCATTTTCAGTAGCTATCCAGTTGCATACTTCGTTTTGGTCTTTGGCATAGTAACCACACATGATGCCCGTTTTTACACTGTACAGGTAATTGCACAGTCTACCACTTCTCAGCACTATCTCGTTTTTTCTGTACTCAAAATGCTCTATATGCGCTTCCAGCCATTCAGTTGCTTCAGTGCTAAGTAGGGTGAGTTGTTTTATTTTGTTCACCAGTCCCATAGTAATTATATTGATGCCCAGGCTATTGCACTATGTAAAGTGTTTTCTCCCATATTGAAAGTACACATTATTAGAATGTGCCGCTCTTTGGCATGCTTTCAGTGATAGTTAGTTTTTCGCAGTTGTTAGCTCGTTTACCACTATATCATCTATGCACAGCACCCCAGCCGATAGCACATTTACCTCTATTCTCAGTCGCTTCAGGTGCTTGGGCAGTGTATAGCTATGTTTGTAGCTAGTCCATTGCTGCAGTGTGTCAGCGTTTGTTATTGTTACACCAGCGTCGCTGTTCCATGCGTCCACCCCAGTTATATGTATCCTGTATCTGGCGCCGGCATTTTTTAGTTGGTAGCTTACCTCATAACTAGCACCTGGGGTAGCGGCTATTTCTTGCGCTATGCCCGGCGACAAACGCCCGCCCTGATCCCCACATTGCCTCACCGCTATCCGCAGCGACCTACGCCCCTCTGCATGATCTGTTGTGTCAACGGTTATATCAAAGTCGCCATTCCGTGTGGTGGCTGGTGTATACAGCAGCCAGTTCACAGGTTTATTATCCGTCACCAGCTCAAAGCCACCATTATAGGTAGTAGTGTCACCTTTTACAGTTTCGCTCATAGGTTGTTGGCATCCCACAGCACACAACCCCATTGTCAGCAGCATACAGCTTACTGCATTACTTATTTTTTGTGATTTGATGTTCATGATTTTTTTGCGTGTTTTTGTACGTCAAAAGTAGTAACCAACGAAACTCCTTTTTTTGACAAATGTCAAATTATACGCTGTTGTCTTTTTTGCAACCCACAATTATATACGTGTATTGTTGTATGCCTAATAGCCCATTTTTTGTGCAAAAAAACTCACCACCTCGCTATGCGCCTGTGGGTAACTCGTTGAAATTAAGGGCGAAGGTTGACTTATATTTGGGGTTCGATTTATGAAAACCTTCTCTTCCATACAACAGTTGCTGGCCACACTAAGCCGTGAGCAAAAGCTACTGAGTGAGCTGTTTGAAAAAAGAAAAATTCTTTCTTTCAACTACGACTACGCGCTGGAGCTGGTAGACTTTGATGCAGATAAAATTACTGCACTCATAGACTATGGCGTAGTGCGCCAAAATGGCAACAATCTGGAGCTGGACGACCTCTATCTTCAGTTCTTTGAGCAGGTAATGGAGGTGAACGAAGAAATCAATGTTTCGTTCATTAATGAGCACATCCAAAACATAAAGCAGAGCATCATTTACTACCTGCAAGAAAACAACGAAACCCGCAAATATGGCTACCTAAGGCAGGTGAAACAAGCACTACGAAAAATAGGCACCATAGCCATGCGAAATGTGGTAGACCTCAATAGAAACATTGACATCACCTTCAAAAACGAGCCCAACTACAAGATTAAAAAAATTAAGCTCGAGCACCTCGACGAGAAGCGACATGCTATATATGCCCTTATCAATCATACCGATGATCTGGTGTCAGGCGATAAAGAACAAACCTTCTTCAAAATAGCTACAGACGAAGAACTGGGCAGAATCATCATACTCCTAAAGCTGCAACTGAACGAATGCAGGCACAACCTCATAGACATTCAGAAGCAGATAATAGAGTACCTCAACCGTATAAAACACCAAAGTGGTGTAATAGAAAAGCTACGTCAAATAAAATACCTCAAAGACCAGTTTGAGCTACGCAGCAAAACAGACATTAAAACAATACTCGCCGAAAACACGGCCGTACTGTTTGAGCCCAATCCCACCTATCCGCTCAATATACCACTGGGGCAGTTACAGACAGACAATGATGCGCTTGATGTGATAAAAAAGGTAGCCAAACGTGTAAAAACAAACACTAAGAGCAACCAACTACTAGTGGGTAATATAGCTGGCGAATACCTGGAAACACACATAGAAGAAGAAGTGCAGATTAATTTGGAGGAAGTGAAAAACGGATTTTTAGCGGGTAGCAACAACCTTTTCGACTTTATCACAACCTACGATTTTGGCAGACCGGTAAGCTTCGATGAGTGTGTGACCATATACTGCCAAATGATATCGCAATACGATACCCTATTCAAAATAACAGAAGCCTACAGCCAAAAGCAGGATGTAGAATTCGCAATGGTTTACCCCAAATAACTAAGCAATGCAAGTACCCAAACATACTTCCGACATATTCGAAATACTGAGCAAAGGGCAGTTTATATGCTCTAATAGCAGTAAAGACAGCATAAGAAAACTCTACAACATTGTTGACGAACACTACGATGAATTGTACGACTACTTCAAGGCCATAAATCTGGTGCTAGAGAAAGGTGATGAATACTACATGTTTACCAGAGTAGAAAATAAAACTGATCTGGAACGAAAGATAGAAGCGGCTTTCAAATGGATAGACATTCTCGACTTCTTCAAGTCTTTCGATCATTCTTTTGGTGCAGGTTATCGTTTCACACCTTCAGATATTCTCATAAAACTGTCGGTTGATGTGGACCTTAAAAACAAACTGGAAGGACTGAAAAAATACGCTGTTGGCAAAGAAAAACATGCCGAAATACTGGATAAAGTGCTGGACCAACTGCGCCGCGATAACTTCATCGAGCTCGAAAACGAGATCACCAACAGCTACAAAACTTTATCATCATTTCATTATCTGGAGCAGTTAATACTCTCCATTAATATACCTGAATAAGTACAAAATGAGATACTTAAATAGAGTCATTTTTATAAACAGTGCTAATGTAAAGTATGCAGAAATAGCCATCGATGGCAATGTGCACTTTATTGGTACGCAGGGTGTGGGTAAGAGCACACTACTGCGCGCTATCTTGTTTTTTTACAATGCCGATAAGCTGAAGCTGGGAATAGAAAAAGGCAAAAAAACATTCGATGAATATTACTTCCCGGGCAGCGATTCTTATGTTATTTTCGAGGTCATACGCGAAACCGGTGCATACTGTATACAGGCTTTTCGGTCGCAGGGTAGGGTATGTTTCCGTTTCATCAATACCGCCTATCAATTAGATCATTTTGTGAATGACGGCCGCGTGCGCTCATGGGAGAGCATGCGCGAGAACTTTGGCAAAAAGATAAGTTATACCCGAAAGGTAGACCGCTACGAGGAATACCGCGATATACTGTACGGCAACAACACTGGGCTGGATAAGGAGTTCAGAAAATACTCTATCATCGAGAGCCGCCAGTACCAGAATTTGCCCCGTACCATTCAGAATGTATTCCTCAATTCTAAGCTGGATGCAGAGTTCATTAAACAAACCATTATCATGTCGCTCAACGAGCAGGATGTGAAAATAGAGCTGGATAAGTATGCCCTTCATCTACGCGATTTTGACACCCAATTGTCAGACATCAACAAATGGACCGAAACTAACAAATCGGGCGAAATACCGGTGCGTAAGCAAGCAGAGAGTATCATACGTATACATGCCGCCATACAGTCGCTCAATCGCGAAAAGAAAGAAACTGCGGTACAGATATTTTTTGCCCACAAAGATGCCCTCCATCAACTGCCACGACTGGAAAGGCGGAAAGATACACAGCAAAAACAACTAAG
>CAMDNC010000199.1 GCA_945902755.1 Flavipsychrobacter stenotrophus | reverse complement strand
CATAAAATATTAAAGCCTCAATTCAGATTTTTACCTCCATCAAGTATCCACCACACCCATTTCACTGACTTAATTTCTATTAATTGCGTCAGCCAAGTGACCTAATTAATAGAAATTACGTCAGTACTGTTTTATCTATTACTATTGCCACCTATTAAATCGCTACGAACACTGCCCAAAAAACCAAGAATGACCTAATTAATAGAAATTACGTCAGTTGACTGACCTAATTAATAGAAATTGCGTCAGTTATTAAACTTATAAAAATACCAAGTAGCTTTTTGACCACACTTGCGCCCCTTTAGAGGCAATAAAGAACCTGATTAATGAGAAATAGTCCTTGCAAATGACCTAATTAATAGAAATTACGTCAGTCAAGTGACCTAATTAATGTAAATTGCGTCAGTTAGTACACATACATCAAATATGATGGACACCATAGATAGAATCTTAGCCCAAAGAATAGAAAAACAACTGGGCAAACAAAAAGTAATCATGCTTTATGGTTCTCGCCGCACCGGCAAAACAACCATTATAGAGCATATAGCTGCTAAGCATGGCAAAAATGTGCTTTTGCTTCAGGGCGAAGACATGCAAGTTGCTGAGATGCTGGGTCAGCGTACCATAGCTAACTATAAAAGGCTTACAAAAGGCAAAAAAGTAATCATTATTGATGAAGCTCAAGCAGTACCAGACATTGGTCTGGTACTGAAGCTGATGATTGACAACATAAAAGGCATTACTATCATAGCCACCGGCAGTAGCAGCTTCGATCTGGTAAATAAAACAGGAGAACCACTGGTGGGCAGAAACATTGTATATCAGCTATATCCAGTAGCACAGGTAGAACTGTCTGCTACTGAAGACACCCTTACCACTGCTCGCAATCTGGAGCATAGACTCATCTACGGATCATATCCTGAATTGTGGCAGCTTGATGATGTTCAAGAGCAAAAAAATTATTTACTGCAACTGGTGAATAGTTACTTGCTCAAAGACCTGCTCATGTTAGAAAATATAAAGGGGCCCGATGTGCTATACAAACTCTTACAAATGCTGGCCTGGCAGGTGGGTAGTCAGGTAAGTACAGTAGAGCTAGGCAATGCATTACAAATCAATAAAATCACCGTAGAGCGCTACCTCGACCTACTTGCAAAGGTCTTCATCATCTTCCCTCTTAGTGGCTACAGTGGCAACCTTAGAAAAGAAGTAACTAAAAGCAAAAAATGGTACTTCTTTGATAATGGCATACGAAATGCTCTCATCAATAACTTTGCACCACTGCACAGCCGCAACGATATAGGGCAGCTATGGGAGCAATATGTAATCAGTGAGCGTATCAAGCACAACAGCTACAGAGACTACAAACCACAATACTTCTTCTGGCGCACTTACGACGGACAAGAAACAGACCTGCTTGAGTATCACAACGGACTCATTAGCACTATAGAATGCAAATGGAAAGACCACAAAAAATCTAAAACACCACCAGCATTTGCAAAGGCTTACCCCGATGCTACATTTACGCTTATAGACCAGAATAATTATCTATCCTGGATAACGAACACCGAATAACTGCCAATGTTATACTAAATACCCCATACATTGCTGAGATATAACCAACACACTGCATTTGACAACGGAATACGTTATACCTTTGACATCCATTTCATAACATGATACTTGTTACCGGCGGCAGCGGATTTCTGGGGATGCATCTAGTGCAGTATTTATCGGCAATGGGCAAACCCGTGCGGGCACTATATCACTCTACTCCCCCCAACAAACATTTGACATCGCTCCCAGGTATAGAGTGGATGCAATGCGACCTTCTCGATGTTTTTGCTGTAGAAGAAGCTATGATGGGTGTTACAGACATTTATCATTGCGCTGCCATAGTCGCCTTTGCACCACACCTGCAAGAACAAATGCTCCACTTCAACCCAGAAAGCACTGCCAACATAGTGAATCAGGCAATAGAGCAGGGCATTCGTAAGCTGGTACATGTAAGCTCCGTGGCTGCATTGGGCAGAAGTGGAGACGAAAAAAAAGAAATTACCGAAGAGCAAGAATGGGCTGAAAGCAAATACAACTCTGCCTATGGCATCAGTAAATACCTAGCCGAAAATGAAGTTTGGCGTGGCATAGGCGAAGGACTCAATGCTGTTATCATTAATCCGTCTGTAATACTCGGCGCAGGCGACTGGGGCAAGGGTTCTGCACAGTTAATGTCGGTGGCTAATAGTGAATTTCCCTTCTACACTCACGGCGTAAGTGGTTGGGTAGATGTGTCTGATGTGGTCCAAGCCATGGTTGTACTCATGAACGCAGACACTGCCGAAGAGCGATTTATCATCAACAGTAGTAACCTTGGCTTTCGCGAGGTATTCACTTTAATGGCTGGGGCATTAGGCAAAAAACCACCTCGGTTTGCAGCTGGCAAGTTTATCACGGGTGTGTTGTGGCGACTCAGTGCACTATATAGCATCATTACCAAAAAAAACGTAGCTATCACTCGCGAAACCGCCGATACAGCCACCAGCTATTCCTACTACAACAACGAAAAATTTTTAAAACATTTCCCTGACTTTTCTTACACCCCAATCTCCGATTCTGTAAAGAAAATGGCACAAGCATTCAAAAAGAACGCTGCTACTGCCTGATTTCAAGCAAAATGCCTACCGCAAAAAATTAAATCATTTTTTCGTTATTTAAAAAAACAATCGTAATCTTGCATCAAGGAAAGAAAAAGATGTTCCAGCCTTTCTTTCAGTACACCTGAAATTTCCTTTTATTACTTGTTGCAGTTATTTCAATGATGAATTTTTATAGACATTCAGGACTAACCATTTTTATTCAAAAAATTCCAACGGAAAAAGATCTAGCATGCCATACGACATTATGCAGCTAAATGATATGCTCATTCCTGAGCTTATCGATGTAGCTGACACGCTCAAAATAAATAATCCGGGATCTCTGGATAAACAAACTCTGGTTTATAAAATATTGGATCAGCAGGCACTGATAGCCTCTCCTGTTGCCGAAAAACCTAAAAAACGACCCGGACGTAAACCTAAATCAGCAACCGAAGATGTTACCGAAGTAACTCCCATTGCTTCTACTGAAGTCATAACTGAAGCGCCAGTCGTTGTAGTACCAGAAGTAGCAACTGCACCCACGCCTACACCAATACCAGAAAAAGCCGAGGAAGTATCACAACCAGCTACTGAAGCAATAAAAGAAGCCACAATAGCTACCACAAACACCAACAGTACTCATGCTGATACTAATAACGACGCTGCAGACAAAAAACGCAGACAACGCAAACCGAAAGAAGACATAATACCCAACATAAGACCAAAACCCAACAACGACCCTATTCCTGCTTGGGCCGAAAGAAGACCATCAGAACCTAGGTTGCCTCACCTGCAACGACCACAACCCAGACCTCAGGAAGATCGGCAAGCGGAAACTCCTAAAACCACTACAGAATTACCTGCCAACAACCCTTCAGAAGCACCTGCAGAAACTACAAAACCCACAGAAAACACAGGTATCACAATGCCCGTAATGGACTCTCCCGAGGTGCAACCTCCACAACAGTCCAACGAAACAGAGCAACCTAAGCCAGAACGCCCTCAGCACCATCAACTGAACAGACCTCCTCGCAGAGACCAACCTCAACAGAGTAATTTTAATTTGGAGTTCGAGGGCGTAGTTGCAAGCGAAGGAGTGCTAGAAATGATGCCCGATGGTTATGGCTTTTTACGTAGCAGCGATTACAACTATCTTAGTTCTCCTGATGACATATATGTTTCTCCCTCTCAGATAAAACTCTTCGGACTGAAGACTGGTGACACCGTAAAAGGTAATGTGCGCCCACCAAAAGAAGGTGAGAAATATTTCGCTTTGCTAAAGGTGGAAACCATTAATGGCCGCCTGCCCGACGAAATTCGCGACCGTGTACCTTTCGATTATCTTACTCCGCTTTTCCCATTCGAAAAACTGAACCTTACCACTACAGGCAGCAACTATAGCACCCGTATCATGGACCTCTTCACCCCCATAGGCAAGGGGCAACGTGGACTGATAGTAGCACAGCCTAAAACTGGTAAAACAATGTTGCTCAAGGAAGTGGCTAATGCAATAGCTGCCAATCACCCGGAGTGCTACCTGATGATAGTACTGGTAGACGAGCGCCCTGAGGAGGTAACAGACATGCAACGGAGTGTAAGAGCAGAGGTAATAGCTTCTACATTTGATGAGCCTGCCGACAAGCACGTAAAAGTATCTACAATAGCACTGCAAAAAGCTAAACGCCTAGTAGAAGTAGGACACGATGTGGTGATTCTCCTCGACTCCATCACTCGTTTAGCTCGCGCCCACAACACCGTAGCACCAGCCAGTGGCAAGGTGCTGAGTGGTGGTGTAGAAGCTAACGCTATGCAAAAACCAAAACAGTTTTTTGGTGCAGCTCGTAAAATAGAAAATGGTGGATCTCTTACTATCCTCGCTACTGCGCTTATTGATACCGGATCTAAAATGGACGAAGTAATATTCGAAGAATTTAAAGGTACCGGTAACATGGAGCTTCAGCTAGATAGAAAACTGGCCAACAAACGTATATATCCAGCTATAGACATCACTTCATCATCCACTCGTCGCGACGACCTGCTGCTAGACAAAGATGTACACAACAAAATGTGGCTGCTACGCAATCATATCTCAGATATGAACACTGACGAAGCTATGCACTTCTTGCTAAAGCAGATGAAAGGTACCAGAAGCAACGAAGAGTTTCTGGCTACCATGAACAAATAATTGTAAATATTACACCCAACAATAAAGGCAACCTCACTAATGGTTGCCTTTGTTGTTACAGTTGTTGTTGATGAATCCTTCTATACCATTTCGGTTTTTTTTACCACATTTCTTATTACATTATCCAAATCAAGCAATACCGTTTTCAGATATTTTATGACCTCTTTTTTTAGGTCTTCATCTTTATTCCTATCATCCTCCAGTATGTTCAGCAACCCAAGTGCTGTGGCTACAGGTGCTCTTACTATATGCGATTGCAAAAACGCAATTTCTTCTAGCCTTTTGTATGGCCGCATATCTTTAAAGTAAGCTGCTGCATAGGTTCTTCCTTCACTTTCAAACAAGTCAGCAGAGGTTATAACCACCGGTATTTTTTCTCCTGTCTTAGTTAAAACATGAGCATTAGTTTGATGGAAATCGTTCGAACTCGTAAACTCTTTAAATTTCTCAACTATGAACCCTAACTCTTCTTCAGGGTGCAATTTAGTCTGGTGCAGCCCAATCATTTCTTCTAAACTATATCCCAATAAATGTAGTGCAGCATCATTTAC
>CAMDNC010000198.1 GCA_945902755.1 Flavipsychrobacter stenotrophus | reverse complement strand
ACGATAAACCAACAGTTTTTTTCATTGAAGAACCTGAAACTCATCTCCACCCTGGTTTACAAAGAGTATTTATAGATACATTGTTGAGACCAGAGTTTAGTAAATTTCAATATTTCCTAACAACCCATTCCAATCATTTTTTGGATATTACTCTTGATTATAACAACATATCTGTTTACACTTTTAGCAAGGACCATAATAGTCAAGAAAATTTATTTCACATTAATAATGTTAGTTCAGGCGACAGCAATACATTAGAATTATTGGGTGTAAGAAATTCATCCGTTTTTCTTAGTAATTGTACAATTTGGGTAGAGGGAATCACAGACAGATTAGACCTGAGAAAGTATTTGCAGTTATACCAGGACAATTTGGGTAGAAATAAATATAAAGAAGATTATCATTTTTCATTTGTAGAGTATGGTGGCAACAACATTACTCATTGGTCATTCTTAGATTCAGTTGATGAAAATGAGCCCAATATAAATGTGGATGCTTTGTGCGGTAGACTGTTCCTTATCACTGATAAGGATAATGCAGGGCTCAAAAAAAATGGAGAACCTAATAGTAGTAGTTCTAGAAAACAATTAAGACATCAAGCGTTAAAAGCTAAATTAGGAGAAAGATATCATTGCATAGAATCAAGAGAAATTGAGAATATACTTTCAAAGGATGTAGTAAAGAAAGTAATTCTCAGTTATGTAGATAATGTAAATATTGATTTTAGTAAGTTTGATAAGGGGAACTATGCAAACGAATATCTCGGCACTTATATTGATTCAAAAATTGAAAACCTCGGCCGTTCGTTTGAGTCTAGATCAGGTACTATTAATGATAAAGTCAATTTTTGTCGAAAAGCAATTGTACATCTCAATTCTTTCGATGATATGACACAAGAAGCAAAAGAATTAGTGGAGAAAATATACAATTTTATTGAAAGTAATAATGTGTAATAGTGTTTATATGGAAAGATTTACATGCCGTTGTTGGTCTAGTATACTAACCTATTGCCTCGCGCCGAGAAAATTAAAACGAAGCAATTATTTAGAAAATGAATTTGAAAGGCTAACTCAAAAAGTAGCAGATGAGTTTTACGGCAACGGTCTTTGGACAGCATAGAAACAAGGTGATGGCATGTACAAGATTGAAAGAACTAAAAATACCGATAAACAATTTTCAGAAATCAGTGGTGTAATTAAGGAGGTAAACAATGATGACCGACGCCCAGCCGAACAAGAGGCAATCAACCAGAAGAAAATTAAGGAGCAAGGGCTTAATATTAAATAACCCACCTATGGATTTGGCGTTGAGTATTGTGGTTTTAGCAGTTCTAGTGATTGCAGGGTGTGGCAAGATGAAATTTGATAAAGCCAAATGGGATGAAGGTTATGAGATAGGGTTCCCACCACCATCGCGTAATAAAATGCTAAGCGACTTAGTTGAAAATCACAAGCTGAAAGGGGCGAAGTACAGTGAAGTGATAAGTTTGCTGGGACAACCGAATGCGCATGACAGCATGTCCTTCAGCTATGATATTGGAATAGATTACTCTGGCATAGATCCAGTATATGTGAAGTCCTTAGAGTTCGTCTTTTCAAAAGACAGTGTTATTACAGCTTTCAATATAGAAGAATGGAAAAAAGCCCAGGATGAAAAGTGAAAAGGGGGCAAAGAAGTGCCTGTTTTGGCTAACTGATCAAATCTTCGCCAGATGTAATAAAAGGATTTTTGACATTCAGTTCAAAAAAATAGCTGGGATTATAGATAATGTTGTGAAAAAGCAAATTCGAATGAAGAGGGTAAGAAAACCTTACCAACTATACCAAATTAATATTTATCGTCAAAAAAGTACCCTTAAATGTATCGCATCTTAATAGTAGGCTTATTGTTGTATTCTCTTAATGCATCAGGGCAAAAGCAAACACATAATTGTCTGTTGTTAAAGAATATAATCAAGGGAATAGAATTAGAAAAGCGTAATATCGAATTGTGCCGATTGGTTGATGGTAAGTATGATTGGAGTACAGATACTATATTGCCTAAGGTTGATTATATAAATGATCGAGTTTTGGATAGTATATTGAAATTACATGATATTAACGCAATCTTAAGAGCACGGTTTGATTCTGTATTTTATTTGAGTGATTATAATATAGTATTTGATCCATCACACACTTTTACACCCAAATGCAATTGTAATATTAACGGCAAAAAGATTCTTGTAGTTAATGACTCCAGCGAATTATTAAAATATAAAAACTTCAATTTGATCAAAGTAGTTGGTGCACCATCTAGATATAATACGTATTCTCTTAAAGAAAAACGACGAATAGACTATTTTTCAATAAAGCTGAGACACAGAAGTGCAAAAAGCAAATTAGACGCTGTAATATGTTTGTATCTCAATGTTGAAAATGTTCTTGTTGTAAAGGAATTTCGTGTCATTCGTAAAAATGAAATTGATGTTGATGAGAACAGCGTGCGATAACCCCTTTCTGTTGCCCCACTTGTTCCTTCGATTCAACGGGAACAACCAATAAAAATCGTTCTCCCGAACGCCTTCACTTTCTGGCAGCTTAACTGTCACCACCATACAAGGGCTCATCTAGCAATTAAGCTTAGCGCAATTTTAGACAAGTGTGTTACCCCAATAGGTCGTCTACCTATTAACTATATAAATAGCGCAATTCTAGTTTTTATTTGGGCTGTTTAGCGCAGAGGTATCTATGCAGTTTCCAGCAGTACATTGCCGTCTATTCCCAGTTTCGAATGTATGCCTCGCAAGAAGTTGAGATCAGGTTCACGTTTGCCGCTAAGTATTTGAGACACCTTAGCTGTGCTCATGCTGAGCAAAGTTGCAAGGCTTTTTTGGTTAAGCTTTCTCTGTAGCATTTTAAACCTGATTATATCTGTGAGCTGTGGCTCGTAGCCGAGTGCAGCAGCTATTTTTTGCACATCGGTTTCATGCTCATGTACAGACCTAATATCTATCGGCACCATACCTTGTTGCTCCTCATACCCTGCTACAAGACTAGCAGTGTGCGCTATCCATTCTAGTTCTTTTTGGGTGAGATCTTCCTCGCTTTTAGCAGCTATTTGTTCCAATAGTTTTACAGCTTCATCATAGTCTCCTTGATGGGCTATTTTTACAATTTTCTCCATATTTTTTGCATTAAATACCCTACATACATACACATTTGTCTATAGTGTGCTAATATCTAACTGGTCATATTCGGAGTGAGTACCGAAAAATTTTATAAATATTGTTCTCGTTTTAAAAATAATCCTCACTATTAGCCGGTAATGATTACCCATTATATCAAATATATAAAGGCCATCGCCATAATAATCTACTGAGTTAAATGTACCTCTAAGTTCGTTTAGATTTGCCCAATCCGTAGTGCTGACCAACAAATACCATTTAGTAATCGCTTCAGCAGCTTGTGGATATTGATTTTTGTATCTTTTTAAAGTACTCTTAGTAATTACAACCATATTATGCTATTCTTATCAACTATTATTTTTCCGAATTTATAAGGTTGCTGCCTCTTTTAGCGATTAATAATCCTGCTTGTAGTGCCTAAACAAAAGTATAATTACAAATTTAGAAACTAAATTTCGTTTATTGAAATTTTATTTCTGATTTGTTTCCCGTTGTTCCACTTGCACCTTCCAGCCAACTGGAACTCCCAATAAAAATCGGTCTCCCGAACGCATTCACTTTCTTGAAGCTTAATTGTTTCCACCTCTGTATTTTCCCCACCTTAGGTCAGCAAATGAGTAGATAACAAATAGTACAAGCGTTGTTGTCACTTGCAACAAATCCACATCCCAAAATGTGGATATCTTAATCGCTACCACATCTGTTTTGGCATAAGTTGGCGCACTTTTTGCGGCATCAGTAGAGCGTAGTCTATGCTACTATTACCCCATAAAACCCCAATCATTGTGTCAGCTAATAATTTCCCATTCCATCACAACAAACATTACAAAAAGTACCCCAATATGTGTCCCAATTCCCCACGACACCTACCGGAAAATGACTACTTACCGGAAAAGTGAATAGCATTGATAATCAATGACTTAAGTGCCAAAACCCATGAAAACACCGGAAAATTATCGGCAATACCGGAAATTAAAAACAATCTCAATATAACAACAAAACCCATGCAGCCCACATCCTGTAAATTCTAAAATCCTGAAAATCCTGATTCAGACAAAAATGCACACAACCAGCAAAAATGAATGCCATTGATAATCAACCAGTTACACCAAAAAACGCAAAAAAAACCGGCAACAAACCGGCAAAACCAGAAATGAACAATAAACCCAATATGACTAGATATATCCACAAAATACCAGCCGATAGATATAAGAACGCCCAGCCCTTGATGGTGCCTTTTTATGGCGTAGAAGAAAGTGCAAAAGAGAGTATGTGAACCCCAAACCCTAAACTATGACAAAAAGCCACATAGCAGCAGCGAATAGCCAGAAAACCAGCACCAGGTAGCAGCCAGTAGCCGAAGGATAACAGCGTAGAGCTATTTTTTTGTCAGCGGAGCGATTGACAAAAAATTTCCTTTTCTTTTGGTACTTTTCTTTTTGAAATAAAAAGAAAAGTACGAGCCCACGGTCAGAATAACACCGAGCAGAAAAAGCCACAACCAGCAAAAATGAATACCATTGATAATCAACCACTTAAGTGCCAAAACGCATGAAAACACCGGAAGCAAACACGAAATTAGCAATAAACACAATGTGACTACAGAAGGACCAACCAATAAAGAACAGAACACTACCTACAGTCACTACGCCACCGGCCGGAAAATGACTACTTACCGGAAAAGTGAATAGTATTGATAATCAACGACTTAAGTGCCAAAACCCATGAAAACACCGGCAACAAACCGGAAATTAACATTAAACTCAATATGAAAACAAAACCACAGCACCCATGAGCCCACATCCTGTAAATCCTAAAATCCAGTAATCGTGTTCTAGACAAAAAAATACCGGAATATGCTCACAAACCTATTAGTAGCAATAGCTCTTTAGCGACGGCTACTGCAAAAGTGAATAGCATTGATAATCAATCAGTTACACCAAAAAACGCAAAAAAAACCGGAAACTAACCGGCAAAACCAGAAATAAACAATAAACCCAATATGACTAGATATATCCACAAAACACCTGCCGATAGATATAAGAACGCCCAGCCCTTGATGGTGCCTTTTTATGGCGTAGAAGAAAGTGCAAAAGAGAGTATTTGAACCCCAAACCCTAACCCATGACAAAAAGCCACATAGCAGCAGCGAATAGCCAGAAAACCAGCACCAGGCAGCAGCCAGTAGCCGAAGGATAACAGCGTAGAGCTATTTTTTTGTCAGCGGAGCGATTGACAAAAAATTTCCTTTTCTTTTGGTACTTTTCTTTT
>CAMDNC010000197.1 GCA_945902755.1 Flavipsychrobacter stenotrophus | reverse complement strand
AATGGTGGATTGACGTTGACAGTACCATTGTTCAATGGTTTTGCTCGTCAGTATCAGGTGCGGGAAGCAAAGTTGAAAATAGAAAAAACAAAGAACAACATAGAGTTCACCAAACAGTCGATAGATTTTCAGGCAGCAAATGCGCGTACTACTCTGAAAAATGCACTGCTGCAGATACAGAGTCAAAAACGCAATTTGGACCTATCTAATAGCGTACTGGACCTAGCACAAAGAAAATACAAGGCGGGTGTGGGTAGTAACCTGGAAGTAACCACCGCACAAACAGACCTGCTAAGATCGCAGAACAACTACTTTGCTGCACTGCTGGAAGCGATAAATGCAGAGGCTGACCTGAAAAAGGCACTTGGCATGCTGAAGTAATGCGTGCAAGAAAAAAAATTGTACATCAACGATAATAAAAACAACAATAAAGTGAGCACAACAAATAACATAGGTTTCCATCAATCTTCAACAAAACAAACAACACACTATAAAATGAAACGAATATTTCTATTGGCAGTACCAGCTATGATACTAGCATCGTGCGGGGGCAACGCCGGCGACCCAGCCACCCAACTGGCAGCAATGAAAAAACAAAGAGCAGAACTGGATATAAAAATTCAGAAGCTGGAGGCGGGTAATAAAGACAAAACCGGAGGAAAACTAACAGCAGTATCTGTGGCAGAGTTACAGCCTACTGTATTTAACGGGATAATAGAAGTACAAGCACAAATAAACGGAGACGAAATAGTGAATGCTACGGCACGCACTATGGGTACTGTGAACCGTGTGAATGTGCAGGTGGGACAAGCTGTGCGCAAAGGACAGGTATTGGCATCGCTAGACAATGTGATAGCAGACCAACAGATAGCGGCACTGGAACCACAGATACAACTCACTAAATCGCTGTATGAAAAACAACAGAAATTGTGGGAGCAAAATATAGGAACTGAAGTGCAGTTGATGTCGGCCAAAGCTACCTACGAAAACCTAGTGAAACAAAAAGCAGTGTTGCAAGCCAATAAAGACCTGTACAACATATTATCGCCTATCAATGGTACGGTAGATATGGTAGGTCTGAAAGTGGGCGACCAGTCGGCAGCAGGTTTTATAAGAATTGTAAACACAAGCAATCTTAAAGCAGAAGCAAGTCTGGGTGAAAACTACATAGGTAAAGTAAAAGTAGGCGACCCGGCAACATTAGTATTTCCGGATATGAATGACTCTGTGAAAGCTAAGATAACGTTTGTATCTAAGGCTGTAGATCCGCTATCGCGCGCATTTACGGTGCAGATAAAACTGGGTAACAACAATAAGTTGCACCCTAATATGTCGTCTATACTAAAGATAGCTAACTATGAAAATCCGAAGGCTATAGTAGTGCCGGTATCTGTGATACAGAAAACATCGGAAGGGCAGATGGTGTATATAGCAGATGGCAACAAGGCTAAACTGGTGAATATAGTAACTGGAAGAAACTCAAACGGTATGGTGGAAGTACTGTCGGGACTGGAAGCTGGCGACAAGATAATAATAGCTGGTTATGAAGACCTGGACAATGGAGAGCCAATATCTATACAGTAAACCCAATGCAGTATGTGGCAGAAGCGGCTACAGGGGCATAGTATGCAAATTTTTCACACAATAGTAGTTTAACAAAACTGACATGAAAGACAAATTCAAAGAATTTAAACCATCGAGCTGGGTGATCGATAATCGCACGGCCGTATATATACTTACCATCATTATCACTTTGGCGGGACTGATGGCGTATATCAATCTGCCTAAAGAACAGTTTCCGGAAATAAAACTGCCGCAGATAATAGTACAGACTGTGTATCCGGGTACATCGCCAGAGAACATGGAGAATCTGGTGACCAAACCTATAGAAAAACAGGTAAAAAACCTGACAGGGGTGAAAAGGGTAACAAGTAACTCGTTTCAGGATTACTCTGTGGTGATAGTAGAATTTAATACAGATGTAAAAGTAGATAAGGCCAAACAGGATGTAAAAGACGGAGTGGATAAGGCAAAACAAGACTTGCCACAGAATCTTCCTTTTCAGCCAGAGGTGAAGGATATAGACTTTTCTGAGTTTCCGATATTGAATGTAAACGTATCGGGTAACTATGACCTAAATAGGCTGAAAAGCTATGCAGACAAGGTAAAAGACAAGATAGAAGCAGTAAAAGCAATAAAAAGAGTAGATCTGGTGGGTGCTCCTGAGCGCGAGATACAGATAAATGTAGACTTATTCAGAATGCAGGCAGCAGGCCTCACATTTGATGATATAGACCGCACGGTAGCGAGCGAAAATATATCTATGACAGCAGGAGAGGTATCTATGAATAATCAAAAAAGGATACTGAGCGTAAAACATGAGTTTAAGGCAGCATCAGAGATAGGTGATATCATAGTGAAGAATCAGCAAGGTAAAAGCATTTACCTAAAAGATGTAGCAACAGTGATTGACACATTTGTAGAGCAGAAAAGCTTTGCACGCCTAGACGGTAAAAATGTGATAACCCTGAACGTGATAAAGGCGAGTGGTGCCAACCTGATAGAAGCCAGTGAAACAATAGATGCACTGGTGAAACAGATGCAAAAAGATGAATTGCCGAAAGACCTAACCATCGTGATAACAGGTGATCAATCAGAGTCAACAAAAAGTACACTGGTGGACTTGGTAAACACTATCATCATCGGTTTTATATTGGTGACGTTGATATTGATGTTCTTTATGGGCGTTACCAACGCACTATTTGTGGCTATGTCGGTTCCGTTGTCTTGCGCTATTGCCTTTTTGGTATTGCCGGGTATTGGTTTCACCCTGAATATGATAGTACTGTTCTCCTTCCTGCTGGCGCTGGGTATAGTGGTAGATGATGCGATAGTGGTGATAGAGAACACGCACAGACTGTTTGACAATGGTAAGAGAAGTATAAAAGAGGCAGCAAAGATGGCCACTGGTGAGGTGTTTTTGCCAGTATTGTCTGGTACTATAACTACGTTGGTACCCTTTATACCTCTGGCATTCTGGAAAGGGGTGATAGGTAGCTTTATGTTCTTTATGCCGGTAACACTTATCATCACATTGCTGGCATCGCTGGCTGTAGCCTATCTCATTAATCCAGTGTTTGCGGTGAGCTTTATGAAAGCAGAAAGCCATGAAGAGTATCATGCGCCCAATAGGTTCACTCGCAAGGATATGGCAATACTAATAGTGTTTCTGGCTATAGCAGCTATATTTTATCTGGGTGGTGGTATAGGTATGGGCAATTTTATAATAGTGCTGTATCTATTTATACTATTGGAAAAATACATCCTGTCTAAGTGGATATTTAACTTCCAGAATAAGGTATGGCCAGCATTCAGAGAGTGGTATACCCGCTGGCTGGTACGTGCACTGAAGAGACCAATGCTAGTACTGATAGGTACTATCGTGTTGTTTCCGGTATCAATAGCCACTTATGTAGCTCGACAACCCCCGTTTGTGTTCTTCCCATCAGGCGACCCTAACTTTGTGTATGTGTATCTTAATATGCCCATAGGTACCGATCAGAAACATACAGATGCTGTGCTGCAGAAGCTGGAAGCGAAAGTGTACAGAGCACTGGAGATAGACCTGAATAACGGTAAAAAGAATCCTGTAGTGAAGTCGGTGATATCGAATGTGACTGTGGGTGCAGTAGACCCTACGACAAACGAAGTAGGTGACTTTCCGAACAAGGGAAAAATAACTGTCGCGTTTGTGGAGTTTTCGCATCGTAATGGGGTGTCAACAGCGGCCTACCTAGATAAGATAAGAGCTGCTGTAAAAGAGTATCCTGGAGCAGAGGTGACTGTGGATAAAGAACAGGGCGGACCACCATTGCCTAAGCCAGTGGTGATAGAAATAACTGGCGATAACTTGGATACGCTGATTGCAACTTCTACTCGTTTGAAGCGCTATCTGGAGAAAAAAGAGGTGCCTGGTATAGAAGAACTGAGAAGCGATTTTCAGGCAAACAAACCAGAGATCATCTTTGACCTAGACCGTAACCGTATGAATAACGAAAGTATCAGTACTTATGCTGTTGCAGGTGCGTTGCGTACTGCGGTGTTTGGTAAAGAAGTATCGAGGTTCAGAGATGCTAATGATGATTACCCAATTTACCTGAGATATTCTACCGAACAACGTAAAGATGTGGAAGCCATAAGGAATATGCCGGTGATATATAGAGATATGGGTATGGGTGGTATGATACGTACGGTGCCAGTGAGTGCATTTGCTGATATTCGTTATGCAACTACCTATGGAGGTGTGAAGCGTAAAGATCAGAAGCGTATCATAGCACTGTCGTCGAACGTACTGACAGGTTATGAACCAAATGATGTAGTAGCTGCTGTGCAGGGCGAACTAGGCAACTTCCCTGTACCTGCTGGTGTGAATATAGTAATGGGTGGACAGCAAGAAGAACAAGCGGAGACTATGGGCTTTTTGGGGAATGCGATGCTGATAGCAGTGAGTTTGATATTTATGATACTGGTGCTGCAGTTCAACTCGCTCAGCCGTACCGTTATTATCATGACAGAGGTAGTATTCAGTATTACTGGTGTGCTGATAGGGTATAGTATATTTGGCAATACCTTCTCGCTGGTAATGAGTGGTATAGGTATAGTGGCACTGGTAGGTATAGTGGTGAGGAACGGTATACTACTGGTAGAGTTTATGGACCTGATGCTGAAGGATGGTATGAGCGCGTACGACGCAATAGTAGAAGCAGGGCGTACCCGTATGACGCCCGTATTGCTGACAGCGACTGCAGCTATATTGGGTCTGATACCACTGGCCGTGGGATTGAATATTGACTTTGCCGGATTGTTTACGCACTTCAACCCACATATCTTCTTTGGTGGAGACAGCAATGCATTGTGGGCTCCGCTGGCATGGACCATGATATACGGGCTGAGTTTTGCTACTGTACTGACGCTGATAGTGGTGCCAGTAATGTGTCTGCTTAGCTTCAGACTTAAAGATTGGATTAAGAAAGTGAGGGGTAAAATGAACCTGAACGAGCAATAGTAATAATAAGGGTAAAAAGTAAGCCTGCAATGAACATGTTCATTGCAGGCTTTTTGTTTTATAACTTCTGTCAAATAGCTGCTAATATTAGTAGTTATTTGTAGTATTTAATTGTGTATGTTTGTAATGTTATGGTAAAGTACTATAAGCTTTGGGTTTGTTAAGAGGGGTGTAACTATCAGTATATAGATTTTTCACACTGTTGAATTAGTTAAAAATTATGATGGTAGATATTTTGAAAGTAGTAGTAAAGGCGAGTAATGATGCGGTGTTTGTGGCAGACGTAGAAACAGGCATTATCACATTTGTAAATGATGCTGCACTACATTTATTGGGATATAGTTTAGAAGAAATGATTGGGCTGCACCAGACTAAA
>CAMDNC010000196.1 GCA_945902755.1 Flavipsychrobacter stenotrophus | reverse complement strand
TGCTGTGTTCTTTTCTTTTTCGTTTCAAAAAGAAAAGAACCAAAAGAAAAGGAAATTTTTTGTCAATCGCTCCGCTGACAAAAAAGTAGCTCTACGCTGTTATCCTTCGGCTACTGGCGTCTACCTGGTGCTAGTTTTCTGCCGGTGCATTACTACTATTTGGCTTTTTGTCATGGGTTAGGGTTTGGGGTTTATAATTTGTCTGCTGGGCTTTATTCTTCGGCATCAAAAGGCACCATCAAGGGCTGGGCTTTCTTATATCTATCGGCTGGTGTTTTGTCGTGATATCTGATCATATTGAGTTTATTTTTAATTTCCGATTTGTTTCCGGTGTTTTCATGCGGTTTGGCACTTAAGTGGTTGATAATCAATGGTATTCATTTTTCCGGTTGGCATGCATTTTCCGGTTGGGTGGTGTGGGGAGGTGGGGATATATTAGTGTGTGGTGGTAATTTTTGTTTTTGATAATTGGTGTTTGAATAGCTGACATAATGATAGGGGGTTTATGGGTTTGCGGAGAATAGACTACGCTCTACTGATGCCGCAAAAAGTGCGCCAATGTGGGTGTGGCTGAAATTAAGATATCCACATTTTGTTTTCTCAAGGATGGCGCTTCGACTAGGGGAAATTATTATGCTGCTAGAAATTGAAGGCGTTCGGGAGAACGATTTTTCTTGGCAGTTCCAATTGACCCTGCGGAACAACTGGAACAATAGAGGATTTGTGGGCGATTGCTGGATATTTATAAATTACTTACCTTTGACGTAAGTAACGCAAAACGATAGTATGATTTTATCATTCGGATCAAAAGACACCGACAAAATATGGAAAGGTGAACGGGTAGGTAAATTGCCGAATGAAGTACAGGAAATAGGGAGAAGGAAACTGAGAATGTTGAATAACTCCCAAAATATGAACGACCTGAAAATACCACCATCGAATAGGTTGGAGAAACTGTCTGGAAATTTGAAGGATTTCTATTCTATTAGGATAAATGATCAGTGGAGAATTATTTTTAAATGGCAAAATGGAAACGCCTCTGAAGTAAGCATTGTAGATTACCATTAAATTTTAACGACATGAACAACATTAAAAATATTCATCCTGGAGAAATACTAAAAGAAGAGTTTCTAGCTGAATTTGGAATTTCTGCCTATAGGCTTGCAAAGGATATCGGAATACCGCAAACGAGAATATCTGAAATAATAAAGGGAGCCAGAAGAATAACGGCTGATACTGCATTGCGACTGTCTAAGTATTTTGGTAATAGCCCTAAGTTTTGGCTTGGCTTACAGGATGACTACGATATAGAGGAAGAACAGTTGGCCAAACAAACGGAATTAGGCAATATAAAGCACCATTCCGCCCATGCGGCGTAAGAATCGATGAGTATCACAGTGACGTAAGGTAGACAAAGTCTACGCCAAACATTATTTATATATATCAAATCAAACCACGCTTAGCTGGGGAACAAAAACGGCGGCGAAAAACAACTAAGCTGCTAGAAAGTGAAGGCGTTCGGGAGAACGATTTTTATTGGTTTTTCCAGTTGACCCTACGGAACAACTGGAATAACGAGCAACAACGAGCTGTTGGGGTGAGTTTTGAAAGTGAGATTCGTTGACTATTGAAGGCGTTCGGGAGAACGATTTTTATTGGTTGTTCCAGTTGACCCTGCGGAACAACTGGAACAACGAGGGCGCGGCACGAGTTCGCAAGCGCACAGGGGCTAGGCTACAAACGCGCCAGTGGGATATTTGTAGAAAATAATACTGTAACTATAGTTCGATTCCTTCATCGAAAGGAAATTTACAGGTACTTCCCGTAACTGCTTTTAAAGTTGTAAATTTGTTGATATGGTACGTACTATAATCAAGCCAAAAAATCAGGACATTTCCATTCATGTGCCCGAAAACTATGTGGGTAGAGAATTGGAGGTGTTGCTTTATCCGGTAGATGAAATTACCGAACAACTACCTACAATGAAATCTATTTCTTCTTTGCGTGGTTCATTACATCTGACTGAGGAAGAACAAGCTGATCTGCAAAAACATCTTGATGAAATACGAAACGAATGGGGCAGAGATATTTAATTGATACCAATATAGTAATTGCGTATCTTAATGGCACTCTGCCTGATATTGCAGCGTACCTTATAGAAGAAGAAAGACCTTGCATTTCTGTAATAACAAGAATAGAATTGCTGGTTTGGCGCAACGCAAGTGAAGAACACATTAGCAAGATGCACGAGTTTATAAATGCGTCAATTGTATTCAACTTGGAGGAGCAAATTATTTTAAAGACAATAGAACTACGCAAACAACATCGCATAAAGTTGCCAGATGTAATTATTGCGGCAACTGCATTGACCCACAACCTGCAATTGATAACACGTAACAGTGAAGATTTCAAGAATATTGGGGAATTACAAATAATCAATCCATTTGTACTTTAATTCATTCCATTGTCGATAAGTTTCCCAGAGGACGGAAAGTGAAGGTGTGAGGAAGAACGAATTTTATAGGCAGTTCCAGTTGACCCTGCCGAACAAATGGAACAACGAGGGAACAAAAACGGCGGCGAAAAAATAACTAAGCTGCTAGAAAGTGAAGGCGTTCGGGAGAACGATTTTTATTGGCAGTTCCAGTTGACCCTACGGAACAACTGGAATAACGAGCGAGCGAGGTGTGGCAGTGATTAAGATATCCAAATTTTGTTTTCGCAAGCGAGACGCTTGCAGAATTTAAGACGAAGCTAGACGCTTCGACTAGGGGGGATACTCTTTCAAAAAGATTCAATTTGTCGATTAAATACTCTGTCGCTGCGTAATTGTGCAACTAACTCTTCAGCTGACTTTTCAGATTGGAAAGCACCAAACGATTTTTTGAATAGCTTGTTGTTAGGTTTTGTTTCAGACTTGATGGATAAAGATAGTTTTGCGATCAATTCTAGCTTGTTGCCAGTACTTAAACTGTCAAGTAGCCTTAAATAGCTATCAACAATTTTTACTGTTTATTTCTGCTGAATTCATGCCTACAAAGTTAACGATTTCAGGAAGGAAATTTTGTCTATCTATGAAAAATGTAGATTATTAACATGCGGATGGACTTAGGGATAAAAGGTTGCAAAATGATTACATAAGGAACAAAGCATATTTTGGTACATTTACCTACCAGCGCAAATGGCGCACTTATTACTTACCTAAAACAGAAAAATATGCTTCTAAAATCCACATCTGTACTGAGTATGCTACTGCTAGTAGCTATGACTGGCTATGCCAAGGTGCAGAAAAAGCAAAAATTGAACATAGAAACGGCTACGGTGTTTCTGAAGGGTGCTGAACTAACCAGCCGAGCCAAAATAGCACTAGACAAAGGTGAAAACGAAATAATGCTGACCAATGTGGCAGGAAACGTGAGTAGCTCCAGCCTGGTGATACGTGCCAGTGATGGTGCGGTGGTGCAGTCGGCAGTGTTTCAGAACAACTATCTGGAGGAGGAAACATACTCGCCCATTGCTAAAAAGCTGAAAGACAGCATAGAAACTGAGAAGAAAAATAAGGCAGAAGTGAACGTGAATATAGCTGTGCTGACGGAGCAAATAGCTGTGCTGCAAGACAACCGTAAGGTGAGTGGCTACAATACCGGGCTGACTGTGACAGAACTGGCAAAGATGCTGGAGCTAGTAAGCAGCAAAATGAGCAGCTACCTGACGGCAAAGAATAAACTAGAGGTGATGAAGGTGGCCATAGATGAACGGATAACGAAGCTGGAACTGCAACTAGAAGAGGAGCAAGAAAAAGGCTACCAGCCGGGTGGGCAGTTGCTAGTAAAATTCTACTCGAAAGAAGCTGTAACCTCTGATATAACAATTAGCTATCTGGTACCAGCAGCGGGGTGGATGCCATCGTACGATATAATGGTGGATGATATAAACAGCCCAGTAAAGCTGTATTACAAAGCAAATGTGTTTCAGAACAGTGGCGTAGACTGGAATAATGTGCGCCTAGTGCTGTCTACAGGCAACCCTGCAGAGGGTGCTGAGGCACCTTCACTGAAACCTTGGTATTTGTGGTTTATTGATGGCCGTACTATACTCACCGCAGATGATATCAAGGTTTTGCCGACCACTGAGGTGTCTGACATGGTGGGTCTTGCTCCTGCATTGTACCAGGCACAGCGAGGAAGAGGCATAGGCGCGGACCTACGATATACTAAAGCTATGGTGGGTGGAACGACAAGTGAGGTAGATAGGCAAAACTCATCGATGGATAAACATACATCGGTAGATAATACTGGGGTGAATACTACGTTTGAGATAGACCTGCCCTATACTATAACCAGTGATAGCAAAGAACAAATGGTGGCTATAAAGAAACACCTAGTACCGGCAACCTATAGATATTATGCAGCACCTAGAAAGGATAAAGATGCCTTCTTGCAAGCACTGATCACCAACTGGGAAAACTTAGACTTATTGCCCGGGCAAACAAATGTGTTTTATGAGGGTACTTATGTAGGGCAGGGGTATCTGGATATGCGCAACGTAAAAGATACTATGGCAATATCGCTGGGGCGCGACAAAAAGATAATAGTGAAGCGTGAGCGTGATATGAAACTGAGAAGTGTAAAATACATAGGATCGAACGTGAAAGAAACCGAAGGCTACTCTATAACGGTGCGTAATACCCGCAAACAGCCGATAAACATAATACTGATGGATCAGTTGCCGATAAGCAATGATAAAGACATAGTGGTAGAAGACCGTGACCTGCCAGATGGTGAGTATGAAGAAACCACAGGATATGTAAAGTGGACCATGAGTGCGGTAGAGAATGTGGCTAAGGTCATAAATTTTAGCTACACAGTAAGGTACCCTAAAGGTAAAAAAGTGAACGGGCTGTAGTGGCTAGTGAGGGCAAGCCGCTCATAGCCCTGAACGTACAAGAGCTGCGACGCAAGCGGCGATGCCAGTAGTGCGAAAGCTGGTAGCCCCCTGTGCCTGAAAAGTACTATGAGTATTAGTGTGTGACCATAACCCAAAAGAAACGGACAATGATGGAAGAGCAGCATTTTTTGAAAAGTATCTTTAATGTAGAGAACTTTAAGGAGGAGGACTTAGACACTATACTGAGCCAGTATAGGCGTGTGGAGCTGGGTAAAAATGACTATTTCATAGAAGAGGGGACGACGGCGGGTTACTACTACTTTATAGAGAGTGGCTTTGCAAGGTCTTATATCATAGACCTGGAGGGGAAGGATATTACTACTAAGTTTTTTAGCAGTAAGGATATAGTGATAGACTGGCATTCTTACTTTTTTAAAACAAAATGCCGAGAACAATTTCAGGCTATAACGGCGTGTGTGGCGTGGAAAATTACGTTTGCAAATTTTATGAAATTGTTCACCATTGAGGCTTTCAGAGAGGTAGGGCGGTCGCGACTGATTAATAA
>CAMDNC010000195.1 GCA_945902755.1 Flavipsychrobacter stenotrophus | reverse complement strand
TGGGTTGTTATGATTATTGGGCTCTATCATCGTACTCGAGAACATAAAGCAGTCCGTCCCCGCAGCCCTTATTTCATGCGCTATATGCACATCCCACTCCGGGCACACATACATATCATCATTCATATACACAATGTAGTCATGCACCGCCAATCCCCCTGCCTCATTCACTGCCTTGCATATACCCGCATTGCCAGGCGTGTGGCTATGGTCTATACCCTGCGCCACCGCCCATGCCAGTGTACCATCACTACCATCATTGATGTGCAGTAGTATCTGGTGATCGTATGCCGAGTTTTTCCTGATGCTCTCCACACACAGTTGCACAAAAGCCAGATTGTTCCACGTAGGTATTATAATAGATAGCTGCAAAGTATAAACGCTTATAACCCCCAAAAGTAAAAAGTACCCACCACAATCAGCAATCTTTACCCACTATTTATATCCATCTTTCAGGCACACCCATTTGTTTACCCACCCCCCAATACTGCATTGTTCTTTTTCAGAGTAGGGGCTACCAGCCGCACCACTACTAGCAGCGGGCTTTGCGTCGCATCTCTTGTACTGGCAGGGCAGTGAGGGGCTTTGCCTATATTCTCTGGCTACCCACTTTTTATGATAATTCTTATTGCATCAATAAACGCTACACAAATACTCTTTGTCTTGTGAGGTAGTGCAGGTTCAATTCCTGTTATGTGCACAATTGTCAGAGTGAATATGAAGACGAGGGCGCCAGACACGAACTTTGACCTATTTTGTTTTTAGGATTTTTGTTTTTGCCTAAATATTCGATCACTAATTGATTTGCCGGATTGTGATCCCAGAATAATAAACTCGATTTTTTTCCCTTTACTTGTTTTAACGTAAACTTTTCCATCATGTGGATAATACCCCATTCCCCATTTTTTACTTGGATCATAATTGACAGAAGTTATCTCGTCATATCTAATTTTAAAATTCGCGCGATTTTGCAACAAAATATCTTCGCCGTCTAAGTCCAAATTTTCTACTTTCCTTATATAGCCATTTTTTATGTAAGAAAACGGATTGTTTAAATCCCCTTGCACTGAAAGTGATTTTGTAATTAATCTAGTTACTTCATCTCCACCGCCTTCGGCGGAAATTAATCCATTCCCAACGATACCAATTAAAGAAGTTTCTCCAAGGATAATCAGATATGTGCGATTCAGAATTAGATAATAATACTTCATCGCAACGAAGCAGTTTTTCTCGGTTAGATTCAAATTAGCTAAGTTCACTTTGTGTTAGTTTATATTTTAAGATAGTTCTAGACCTGGCTAACTTATAAATATAGTATATCTCATAAAAAATCTCTCATCTAGTTCAAAGTTCTGTACGTTAGGTGCACAAAAAGGAAAGTGAGGATCGACCGCTGGTCTCCGCTCTGTTTCTCGCTCCTCAATTTTTAGCTTTGTCAAGCTGAATATTGTCAGAGTTAGGGGGCAAATTAGTCCTTCTGGATGCCTTTCGGAACACCCCGAAGAACAGACTTTTTTATTTTCCTTTTTTATTCCAAACAATAATAGTGTCCCTAGCCACATCGTATTCATAAATAGTGCGTGTCGCCGAATCTACGCCGATCCATTGGTCGGTTACAAAGCGTTTTTCGCTACCATCGGCTTCGGCAACGTCATGTCCTATCTGTATGGATATATACTTTCCGGTATCACTTATCTCTACATTGTCTATAATCCAACTTTCGTTCTCTGCACCTATTGATCTTATCAATTCATTATCCGTACCCCTTAAATACTTCATGATCACTTCTTCCAGCCATCTAGGTGTTTTGCCTCCACTCTTCAGCGTAATCTCATTAGGTGGAGAAGCAGGCAATTTTTGATTGCTCATTGTCATACCTGCACTATCGTTATTTTGGGTTGCGCCAGTTGTATTATGCTTGCTATTGCAGGCAGTAAACCCAATAGCCAGAATTAATGTTACAAGTATTTTTTCAGAGCGCATGTGTGCAATGTACAAATATTCTTTTCACCGGATTTAATAAAGCGAGTATGGGTACATTCCGCCGCTGTGGGTCTTATTTTCAGACCCAACGACCTCGCGCAGGACAGATACAGTTCACAAAAAATCTAATATCTGGTTAGAATTTTTGCCCCCACTGGTCCTCGTTTGCAACGAGGATCACATGGATCGGCGTTTGCAACGCCTTTATTAATCCCCTCGTTGTTCCAGTTGTTCCGCAGGGTCAACTGGAACTGCTAATAAAAATCGTTCTCCCGAACGCCTTCACTTTCCATAAGTTTAATGAAAGCACCGTTCCACCCTCGTTGTCTCTCCCACGCTTTTTGAGCGGCTTGCAAAAGATTTAACTTGATTATACGGCAAAGGGTTTGGTCGCTCCAATGTGTTGTATATACGAAAGTTATACCAGTGTTTCCCAATAAGTGGGACACTGTCCCACTTATTGACGTGGAGTCATTATTATGAAATATTAAAAGCTAATAATCAGTTGCTACCGCTTGTTACGAGTAGTTTTGTATATTTATGGTGGTTATGCATATGCGGAGATTATTATTGGCGCTCCTCTTTTTTTACTCCATTTCTGCCGCTTTTGCTCAGCAGACGGAGCAACAGCTCGTACTTGTTTTACCGGACACTGCCTTAACAAAACCCGAAAATCTATATCTGACCTTTGACTCAGCAGGTAATTATTGCTATTACATATCACAATACCCGGGCATGGTAGTGACCAATATGCAGACCTACGGGCCGTTCACATCACAAGATGATAAATACTCCACTACGATTTTTTATAACACAAAAGGGCGGAATCAATATATAAAAGTCAGAAAAAGCACCAAGGTATATGGACCTATAGATGGCAAAATAGATATGATAACCAGCAGTAACAGGAAGTATTTCGCCTATGCTGTACAAGGTAACGACAGCACAAGGTATTATATCAATGGAATACTTGTTGCCACAAGTGACACTGGATCGTATACAAGCAGAGGGTGGTGGTGTACATTTAGTGACAATGGAAATGCACTATATGCAATAAAAAAAGGCAGGCACAGCTATTTGTTCTTAAACAATAAACTCATAGACAGCTCTGAGTATGAACACAACAGATTGAAAGTAGATAATGAGAACTGTTATCGTTATTCATTAGGCACGCAAGAGTCAGCGTCTTGTGGCAGTTGTACCTATAATAAATTCAAGCCTCTCAAGCATACCAGTCAGAAAGTTTTCGGGCCAGTGGCAGCCCGCGAGAGTGTGTTCCGAAAATATGATGGGTCGGTATATTATTACGGGAACGGCAATGGGGCTGCATATACTATCGAGAACGACAGCCTGTATAAGCACATGACCAGTTTCATTGCTCCTGGTAAGAGTAAAAATTTTCTAATATATAAAGAGAATTATGCAGGATTGGGACAGATCATTGACTCTGTGACAAAGATGAATGTGAATGGTAATGAAATGCAATTGCCTTATTCCCAAATATTCTCACCGTGCATTGACTCCGCCGGTAATTATGCCTTGTTCGGGTTGCGTAATTACTACCTTTACAGATATATAAATGGGGTGGAACAAAAACAGCCCTTATCGAAGTATGGCGTGCGTGCTAACCCTATTTCTATAGATACAAAGGGCAATACGATCTGTTATTACCTGACCGATGATTCCGTCTATACCTATGAAAATGACCGGCTGTTCGGCAAATGCGGGGTGAGGAAATTCTACCTGTTACATCCAGGACAGGTAATGTTTGACTATAGCTTTGACATATATAATGACCTGTCGGCATTCTGCATAGACAGCGCATGTTATATCGTCTATAAGAACACCATCTCGTCAGCGATTCCGAAACCCACCTATTACCATGACGGTGATACCTTCAGGATAGGTGATGTAATCTATGGCTATGCCAGCGAAAACAGCTACTGGATGCTGCAAAAGGCTGGATATGGGAAGTATAACCTGATCATCAATAATCGCAGTGTTATATTGCCGCCGAATGTGAACTTTGAAAGTCCTATATGGTTTCAACTGGCTGAAAATTTTGTATTTACAGGTAAAGCATTTATATTCTATACCCAAAAGGGAACTAATATTTACCGCCATAAAATAACGTTATGATACGGATCCTGCTATTGCCGTTATTGATTTTTGGGGTATGCCGGGGGTATTGCCAAATGACACCACAGGATTATTTCATGAAAGGGCGTAATGAAAGGGAAATGGGGCATAATTCTGCCGCACTTGCTGCTTTCAGGTACATACTGCAAAAGCACCCCACCAGCCCCCTCTGTCCGGGCGTCCATTATTACATTGCAGGAATTTATGCTGATGAGAAAAAGAATGTTGATGCGATAAAAGAATATAGAATGGTAGTAGCCGACACTGCAGAAGACGCCATAATACTGTCGCAGAATAGCTTTTTCCCTCCTGACCTCAAACACAGCTCAGCTGATATCTTGAGCAGCCTGTATGAACAAATGGGAATGTATGACTCTGCATTGTATTTTTTGGGGCTGTCTGACACAGTGTTTAGAACTCAAATCTGGGGATGCGGCAATGCTGCCGATGGAGAAGAAACTTTCAAGTTACTGAGGTATGCAAAGATACAGGAGGAAGGTAGCCGCATAAAGGATGCTGAACAAACATTGCTCACGGGCAAAGTATTTTGCCTGAATAGCGGCTCAAATGACCTGATAACAAAATTAAGTGAACTGCTTAAGAAATATGAAGATCGCCGGGCGCTGAAATCTGAAATTGATAAAGCTGTAAAACATTTTTATTTCGATACTGGTACTTATAGGTACAGCACAAAAGACACTTTTGTGCATTGCTGCATCAATTTTTTAGGGCAAAAGGTCAAATTTGAATATAAGGGACTAAACTTGTGGGGTAAATGTGCACAGCCATTATACAGCGACAGAACGCATTTGATTGCGCTATTGAAGGAAACAGCATTGTATGTTATGGTAAAGGAATTATAAAGGAACAAGGATTTCACCCAGTTTGCCCTCTGGCGCGTAGTTTGTAGCCTAGCCCTTGTGCGCCAGCGAACTCGTGCCACACCCCGTTGCTCGAAGCGTCTCGCTTCGTCCTAACTTGTGGAAGCGTCACGTTTCCGAATCTTCAGCTTACCATTGCCTACTGTACGCAGGGCAAAGCAGAGGCAAAATAAAGGACTAAACAAAGAGGATGGGAGGGTGGATAAACATGGGCAGAAAAGAGTAAGATAAGTAGATAAAAAACTGATAAATAGTATACAGAAAATATCAATAAATGAACCTTAGTAAAAATATACCCGTTTTGGTGGCGCTGCTTTTGGCATTGGCAGTGCCGCAGAGTGCTTATACACAAACGTGCAGCGTAAGTGCTGCACCGTCATTTGCACGTAGCTGTTTTATAGAGTATGCCGAGTCTATATCGGCTACAGGGTCGGCAGGCGTAACCTCTACCATCAGTGTGTCTAATACCAGCTGCACAGGAGTATATTTTGATAACTACTCGACGTAAATGGAAAACCAAAATCACAAGGTCATCATGCTTCTTGTTATCCAACATCAGATCTTCCGAAAGGACGTGCAAATGGTAGT